>DASVYZ010000587.1:0-3358 GCA_036391935.1 Burkholderiaceae bacterium
GCATGCAACTGCCCTTCCTCGAGCCCGTAAAACTTCTGGAAGCTCATGATCAAGGGGCGCCATTTGTCCGGGTCGATGCGGTTTTCCGTGCCCGCCATCAGCAAGCTCTGTTCGACGTGTACGCGCTTGATACGCACTTCGAAGCTCAGCAAGCGTCCGCGCAAAGCGTCGTCGTCATCGGCGATGTTGTGGATCGCCTCGACCGAGGCTTCAAGCTGCACCGGACACTGCTGCACGCGCGGCGCATCCACCGTGTCGGCCGCCGCCTGCGACCAGCCGGCGGCTGCGAATTTGTCCTTGACATGGCGATAGCCGCGTGCCGCCTTCGCTTCCGGCACCGGGTCCGCACCGGTGGTCAGTGCCAGCCGGTTCACGCCATCGACTTCCCGCACCGAAGGCAGGTTCAGCACGCACTCGCGCGTGCGGCGCAGGTTGTGCGCCGTCTTGCTCGCGGCGCCAAGGCCGAGCACGCAACGCCAGCCGAGCCAGAAGACGGAAGACATGGGAGCAAGGTTGGGTGTGCCGTCTTCGTTCTGCGTGCCGATGACGACGACGGGCGTGCCGAAATACAGGATGGCCGGTTCGATGGCGCTGTGCATATTGCCTCCTCCAGTTGATGGGTGATGGAGGCAGTATGGGTGTTAGCGATGTGCGGCGCTCGCCGGATTCGGACAGCAAATTACCGCGCAGAGTTGACCATCATGCTTGAGATCAGAACCCCATCTCCCGCTGCACCACCGCAATCCAGCGCCGGATATAGCCGCCCGCGATGCTGCGCCATTCGCCCTTCAAATGCGCCACGCCGCGCAGTTCGCGCACGGGCGCGGCACCGTCGCCGCATTGATCGAGCCGCACGCGATACCAGGCATCGTTCGGCACGAGCGCGGCTTGCTTGTCCTTTTGCACGGGAATCGCACCGCCATAGGCGGACGCGAGATAAAGCGATTCGAGCGTATTGACGTTGACGCGGTCGACCGATTCGATGCGACAGGCGTAAGCCGGCGTGCCGGCATCGTCGGCGATGAACACGGCGCTTCCGCCCGGTTGCAGGCCCGGCAAGTCGTGCTCGCCGACGAAGGCTTCGGCCTTGGCGCCGCGGGGGCCGACTATCTGAAACAATTTTTCCTTGTGCGCCACCCACGCGCCCTTGACCATGCCCTCGTCGACTTCGGCGATGCGGCCTGCGAATGGCGCGCGCACCACGAGCCGATCAGCCTGCTCTTGCCAGCTCCTGACTGCCGCTTGCGATTCCATCCATGCCTCACGCAGGGCCGGCCCTTCCTTTTGCAACTCTTCGTTGAACGGCTGCTGTTCGACTTCCCATTGCAGCAGGCGCTCGCGCGCCTGTTCCTGCTCCAGATGGAAACGCAGGTCGGGCGATTCGAGCTGCACCAGCACCTGCCCCGCCTGCACTTGCGCGCCCGCCGCCAGCGGTTCGGTGGCCACGCGCGCGGCGCTTACCGCATACAAGCCCTGCGCATCGGCGGCGCCGAGAACGGCCGGCGCTCGCACGTCGCTGCGCCAGGGCGCGAACAGCAGCGCCGACATCGCGCCGAGAACGGCCAGCGTGCGGCGCGTGGCATGGTTCCATTGCATCTTTTCCCTCAGATTCCACCACACTTTGACTTCGCTCCACATCGGCAAGGTAATGAACCATCCCAATTCGATCGCGAGCAGGATGATGCCCAGCAGCTTGAACGACACGTGGTACACCAGGAAGGCGATCCCGAGGAAGACCACGAGCCGGTAGGCCCAGGTGACGAAGGAAAACGCAATCAGGAAGCGCCGGAGTCCTTCGGGGAAAGCTTCCGGCGGGGGATCGCCCCAACCGAACAGCTGGCGCCGCATCCACCAGCGTCCGAGCGCGAAGGCGCGGCCGTGCAGGTTGGGCATGTCGAGAAAATCGGACAGCAGGAAGTAACCGTCGAACCGCATGAAGGGGCTGGCATTGATGCCCAGCGTGACGATCCAGGTCGTGGTGGCGAGCAGGAATACGCCGGCGCGCACCGGGCCGTCCGGCAGGAAACTCCAGGCCACGGTTGCCACGGCGGCGAGCGCAAGCTCGGACAGCATGCCGGCGGCGGCGATAGCGAGGCGGTCGCGCTTGCTCGGCAGCTTCCAGGCCTCGTTGGTGTCGGTATAGAGCACGGGCAGCATCACGAGGAAGGCCACGCCCATCGTCGGCACGCGGCAGCCGAAGCGCTGCGCGGTAAACGCGTGGCCCAGCTCATGCAAGACCTTGGCGAACGAAAGCGCGATGCCGATGCCGAGAAAGCCCGCCACCCCGGTATAGGCCGAAAACGTGTGGACGAACCGTTCCCACTCGCGCGAGGCAAGGTAGAGCCCGAACAAGGCGGTGCAGGCGATGGCCAACCAGAACCGCGCATCGTAGGCCCAGCGCACGTAAGGCGCACAGCGCTCGAGCAAGGCTGCCGGACGGAACAGCGGCACGCGGAAGAACAGGTAATTCTTCAACAGCCATTCCAGCCGCGATGGCCGCGACGCCGCCGCGGCGCGTGCCAGACGTGCCGTATCGTTCGGGCCGAGCGCTTCGAGCAGGTTGTGCGCGGAAAGGAATTCCAGCACCCCCATCAAGTCTTGTCCGTCGACGGCCAGCGTGGTCTCGCGCGCGACGGCATTCAACAGCGCTTGCGGATTGTTCAAATGCCAGCGCGAGAGGATTTCAAATGCGGTCCAGCCCAGCCGGTAGAACCGATTCGCCGCGGGATCGTGCAGCGACCAGGTCGGCGAGCCGTCGAGATCGGCCGGACCGGGGTGCAGGCTCAGGTCCTGGCGCAGCGCGGGTAGCATATCGGCCCCTCACCAGCCCAACCATTGGCGCGCACCGGAGAGCGGCCGGCGCAACACGTAATAGATCAAGGGCGCCCAGCCGCCGCGCAGCTTGGCCGTGCCCATCAAGCCCAGCCTAGGCAATTCCTGGCCCTGATCGAAGCCGACCTTGACGCGGTAAGCCAGCACGCCGTCCGGTGTCGGTTCGGCGCGATAGGCGCTGCTGGTCACACGACCGTCGTGCGAGGACAGCAGCGAGCCGTTCGGATAGAACGTCACGGATGCATTCGGCTCGAGGTCGAAGGCCTCGGCGACCGGCAGCGAGACGGCCAGTTCGACCTTGGCCGGATCGGCCAGCGTCAAGACGCGTTCGCCGGCGGACAAGGCCTTGCCCTGCCAATCGTTGGCATCGGCAAACACGGCCACGCCATCCCTGGGCGCCTTGACTTGCACGCGGTCGAGCGATTCCTTCGAGTAATCGAGCTCGACCTGTTTCTCGTCCAGGCTGCCTTTCTTCAGCGTCATTTCAAGCTTGCCCTTGTCGTCGTTCAGCGCGAGCTGGGCGGCC
>DASVYZ010000588.1:0-5828 GCA_036391935.1 Burkholderiaceae bacterium
CGGCAGCGACCATGTGTCACGATTTGTGTCAAAGATAAATTTTCTTGCGTAACATTTCGTAAGAGACATTCCTTTGGTCAAGTTCATGACATATAGTGAGCTTGTGCGGCAATACCATAATCAAGCGAAGCGTTTGGGCCAAGGAGACTGTCATGACGGCAATGAATCATTTCAAGCCCAGGCGTGCCGCGTGGGCTGCGGCAGGCATTCTGGCGGGCTGTTCGGTCACCACCACGCCGCCGGTTTTCCATCCGGCATCGCAGCCCGTCGCCACGGCCAACCGGGCTGACAGCACGATGCACGCCGAAAACGCCCCGCCGTACCGCGTTGAAAACATGTCCCTTGAACGGTATAAGCGTGTGCTGGCGCAGCGCATCGTCGATCAAAATCCCGAGAAAATCTACCCGGGCAATCCGCAAGCCTTGTTGCGTTCGGTTATCGTCATGAAGTATGTGCTCGATTCCAACGGCAACGTGACCTCGGTCGATACGATACGCTCGAATGGCGATTCGGCCACGCTGGCCACGGCGCATGCCGCAGTGCGCCATGCCGCGCCTTATCCTGCCCCGCCGCATCAATTGCTGTCGCATGGCAAGGTCGAGGTCATTGAAACCATGCTGTTCAATAACGACGGGCGCTTCCAGCCGCGGACGATTGCGCTAGCGCAACTCGACGAATAAGAGGCTTCAGGAATCATTGGCACGCGGCAATTTCCAGCCGCGTTTTGCTTTTTGCCGCATACTATAGCCTGGCTCATCCGCAGGATTCACACGCCATGCCAGGTATCGATTCTTCCCGCCCGCCCAAACTCTACCGTTATTCCGAGCGCCAATGGCTTGAGCGCGCGCTGACATTGGGCGAGTTTCGCCTGTCTCCTCCCGCTGTCGCGCCCGGGCAGCAGGCGGCACGCTATCTCACGCTGGGCTGGACGCGCAGCTGGAATGAGAGCCTGTTCGACGCCTTCGGTGTCGATACCTGCCTGATCGTCCACGACACGGAACAATTCGGGGAGAGATTGCACCGCGCGGCGCAAAAGATCTTGCCGAGCTGGGCCGGCATCGATGCGCCGGTGTATTACGGCAAGCCGAGTCCCTTGGGCGCTTTGTTTTCCAAGGAACGCGCCGAAGCTGCGCAAGAGGAATGGCTGTTCGCCTGGCGTCCGACCGGGGCCATGCTGCCGCTCGCCCCGGTGTTCGTGCGCGTCGGCAATATAGAAGGCATCGCCGAGTTGCGCGACAAAACCTCTCCAACGGGCCTCATCCACTAAAACCACCGGTCAGCGAAAGGCTCGCATGAATACCTTGCATGTCGATTTCGCAGTGATAGGCGCCGGGACGGCGGGCTTGGCGGCATTTCGCGCAGCCAAGTCGCATGGCAAGTCCGGCGTGTTGATCGAGGGCGGGCCTTACGGTACGACATGCGCGCGCGTGGGCTGCATGCCCAGCAAGCTCTTGATCGCGGCGGCGGAAGCGGCGCATGCGATTTCCCACGCGCCGGGTTTCGGCGTGCATGCGGATAACCTGCGCATTGACGGCCGCGCCGTGATGGCGCGCGTACGTGCCGAGCGCGATCGTTTCGTCGGCTTCGTGCTCGAAGGCGTGGAGCGCATACCGGAGGCCGAACGCCTGCGCGGCCATGCCCGCTTTCTCGATCCGAAGCGCTTGCAGGTCGATGAGCATACCATTGTGCATGCCGAACGCATCGTCATCGCCACCGGATCCAGGCCGCAGATTCCTTCGCAACTGCGCGACGCCGGCAAACGTTTGGTCGTCAATGACGACGTGTTCGAATGGCAGGATCTGCCCGAATCGGTGGCCGTGATCGGCACCGGCGTGATCGGCCTGGAGCTGGGCCAGGCCTTGCACCGGCTCGGCGTGCGCGTGGCCGTATTCGGACGTAGTGCGCGCATAGCGCAACTGACCGACCCCGAAGTGACGGCGGCGGCGGCGCGCGCTCTGGGGCAGGAACTCGATCTGCGCAGCCATGCCAAGATACTTTCGGCCCATGACGACGGCGAGCGCGTGAAATTGCGCTACCGCGACAATAAGGGGGTGGAACACGGCGAGCACTTCCGCTACGTGCTGACCGCGGCGGGCCGCATGCCCGACCTGCTGCAGCTAGGCCTGGAAAACACCGGGCTGGAACTCGATGCGCATGGCGTTCCGCGCTACGATCCGCACACCATGCAATGCGGCAGCAGCGCGATCTTCATCGCCGGCGACGCCAACCACGAGCGCCCCCTGCTGCATGAGGCCGCCGACCAGGGCCGCATCGCCGGCGACAATGCGGCGCTGTTTCCGGCCGTACGTGCCGGTTTGCGCCGCAGCCCCTTGAACATCGCCTTCACCGAGCCGCAGATTGCCGTGGCCGGGGAATCCTTTGCCGAGCTTGGCGACAGGATCGCTTTCGGCACGGTCTCTTTCGAAGACCAGGGCCGCAGCCGCGTGATGCGGCAAAACCGCGGACTATTGCGCGTCTATGGCGAACATGGCTCGATGCGCTTCCTCGGCGCCGAAATGGCCGGGCCGCGCGCGGAGCACCTGGCCCACCTGCTGGCCTGGGCGCACCAGAACCGCATGACGGTGCCGGCCATGCTGGAGATGCCGTTTTACCATCCCGTGGTCGAGGAAGGCTTGCGCACCGCGCTGCGCGATTTGAACGAGAAATTGCAACGCGGCTTGCCCGAAATCGAGCATTGCACCGATTGCACACCGGGGGCGTGAGTCCGGAAACGGGTCTTGGGCGTGGCTGCGGAGCGACTCCAGAGCCCGATTTTGTCACCACCTCGACATCGCAGTGAGGCACAATAGGGGACGGATTTTGTCGGCAGACGAATAATATGGAACGGCGAGACAGGCAAAACAACAAGGGTCGGCATCGATGCGCCTGAAGCTGCGCGCCTCCATCGTCGCGGCCGTGGTGGTCGGCTTGCTCATTCCGGTCACGGTATCGAGCTTTCTCACGCTCGGGCAGCGTGAACAGGCCTTGTCGCAAAGCCTGGCATCGGACCATCAGCGCCTGACCGATATCCTGACCCTCGGCATGGAAGAGCCGCTGTGGAATCTGTCGCGCGATGCCGGCAAGCCGCTGTTCGACTCCGTGCTGTCCGACGAGCGCGTGACCGCGGTGTTCGTGCGCGACAAGAAGTTCGGCAATTTCCTTGCCGAAGAGCGTCCCGAGCGGCGCCGCGGCAAGCAGGCGGTGAAGAACGAGGATGTGGTCTATAACGGCAACGTGATCGGATATGTCACGGTCGAGATGGATAGCGGCCAGCTCGACGCCGAAGTGATGCGCGACCGCCGCACCTTCGTCCTGACCGTGGCGGGGCAGCTTCTGCTGTCCATCGTGCTGACGGTGGCCCTGCTGCAATACCGGCTGCTGGCGCCGTTGCGCCGCCTGATGCAGGAATCGCAGCGCCTGGCGCGCAAGCAACTCAATGAACCGTTTCTCTGGCAGCGCGACGATGAACTGGGCAGCTTGGGCGCCAGTCTCGAGAGCACGCGCCAGGCCTTGCAAGCCCTGTTCGACGAGATCGAAACCAAGAACCGCGCGCTCGAGCAGGATATCGAGCGGCGCGCCATCACGGAAAAGGAATTGCAGCGCCACCGCGACCACCTGGAAGACCTGGTGCACGAGCGCACGGCGGAATTGACCATCGCCAAGGAACGGGCCGAAGTGGCCAACCGCGCCAAGAGCACGTTCCTGGCTTCCATGAGCCACGAGTTGCGCACGCCCTTGAATGCCATCCTCGGCTACGCGCAGATCTTGAAGCGCGAGCGCAACCTGTCGGAACGCCAGATCACCGGCTTGAACACGATACGGCAGAGCGGCGAACACTTGCTGACCTTGATCACCGACTTGCTCGACCTGTCCAAGATCGAGGCGGGCAAGTTCGAGCTGTATGTCAATGCGGTCGATCTCGCGGCCTTCCTGCTTACCATTGCCGACATCATCCGCATCAAGGCCGAGCAAAAGGGCTTGCTGTTCTCCTATCATCCGGCGCCCGATATGCCGTCCTCGGTCTTGATCGATGAAAAGCGCGTGCGCCAGGTGCTGTTGAACCTGCTCGGCAATGCCGTGAAGTTTACCGACCGCGGCCAAATCTCGTTGCGCGCCACCGCGGCGCGTCGCAAAGATGGGCAAGTTGCGTTGACCTTCGAGGTGGAAGACACCGGCGTCGGCATGACGCCCGACCAGTTCGAAACCATTTTCCAGCCCTTCGAGCAGGTCGGCGAAGTCGAGCGGCGCTTCGGCGGCACCGGTCTGGGCCTGTCGATCAGCCGCCAACTGGTGCGCATGATGAACAGCGACATCAAGGTCGAGAGCGAATTGGGCAAGGGCAGCCGTTTCAGCTTTGAATTGACCGTGCCCGTCGTCGAAGTGGACTTGGCGTTGCGCCCGTCCAAGCGCCGCGTCTCGGGTTACGCCGGGCCGGTGCGCAAGGTTCTGATCGTGGACGACGTGGTGGCCAACCGCCAGATGCTGGCCGACTTGCTGCTGAGCCTGGGCTTTGCCGTCGATGAAGCGGGCGACGGCAAGGAGGCGCTGCGCCAGATGAAGTTGTCCCTGCCCGACATGGTCTTGATGGACATCATGATGCCGGTGATGAACGGCCTGGAAGCGACGCGCCAGATCCGCGCCAATGCCGATTGGGCCGGGGTGCCCATCATCGCCATCTCGGCTTCGGCCACGTCGGACGACCAGCGCGAGTCCATGACCGCCGGCGCCAACGCCTTCATGACCAAGCCGGTCGACCAGGACCAGTTCCTGCAGCATGTGGGCAACTTCCTCAACCTGGTATGGGACAGCGAACCCGTGACCAGGGAAACTGTGCAGCCCGAGGCGCCGCAGGCGCCGGCTTTCGAAGTTCCGCCGGCTGCGGAAATGGCGCGCCTGCACGAACTGGCGCTGGCCGGCAGCATGCGCGACATCCGCCAGCACGCCGAGTACATCGCCGCGCTCGGCGAGCAGTATCGCCCCTTTGCCGACAAGCTTTCCTCCCTGGCCAAGAGTTACCAGTCCAAGGCCATCCTGGAACTGGTCGAATCGTTCGCCGCACGTCCGGTTGGCGTGGCGGACGGAAAGGGCGGTGCGACGTGAGGCCCGCTGCGCCGCCGCAAGCCGCGTCGACCGTCCTGATCGTCGACGACATACCGGCCAACGTCGGCGTGCTGGTCGACTATCTCGAAGACAACGGCTTTCGCGTCGTGGTGGCGCAGGACGGCGCGGAAGGCTTGAAGCGCGCCGAATTCGCGCGGCCCGACCTGATCCTGCTCGACGTGATGATGCCGGGCATGGACGGCTTCGAAACCTGCCGCCGCCTGAAGGCCGAAGAACGCACGCGCGACATTCCCGTGATTTTCATGACGGCCCTGACCGAGGCCGGCGAGAAGGTCAACGCCTTTGGCGTAGGCGCGGTCGATTACGTGACCAAGCCGTTCGAGATCGAAGAAGTGCTGGCGCGCGTGAAGACGCATCTGTCGCTGCGCGAGATGCGGCGCCAGCTGGAAAAGCAGAACGAATTGCTGCAGCAGGAAATCCATGTGCGGCTGCAGACCGAGCGCGCGCTGCGCCTGACGCAATTCTCGGTCGACCATGCCACCGTGGCCGTGATCTGGGTCGCGCCCAATGGCAGCTTCGCCTACGCCAACGAAGCCGCCTGCCAGCTGGTACGCTATACGCGCGCCGAGATGATGGCCCTGGGCATGTACGACATCGAAGTAGGCGTCACGCAAGAGAACTGGGCGCTTCACTGGGCTGACATCAAGGAGCGGCGCCACATCGGCAACGAGACGCGCGTGCGCACCAAGGACGGTGCCGTGCTGCCG
>DASVYZ010000589.1:0-2195 GCA_036391935.1 Burkholderiaceae bacterium
AGGAAAATTGGCCGTGGACCGCGCATCGCTTTGAGAAAACGCAAACCCCCGGGCCGCCAGGAAAGCCGGCATTCCGGCGGCGGCAGCCATCCGGCCGTCGCGGCCATGCAACACGGGAAACCATTCCCCTGGCGCATCATCCCCGCACATTCCGCCAGGGCAAGGGCTTTCCGCCTCATTTTGATGATGGAATGCAAGATCGGCCAAGCCATGTTCCTTGCCTCCAGACTCGTCCGTACCCGTCAAGCTGTCAGAATTTACACTGGTATTACGCAACTTCTCATGTTACGGTGACTGACGGCAACTATGTCAAATGAACAAATATGTCACACCATCCCATATATATGGGATAGCGCCATGGAACAGCCGGTGGTATAGCTTTGGACAGCCATAACTGGAGGGCGCCTCACCGTCCTTTCATAAGAGGGAGCCGCCGTGAAGGAGAATCCGACTTTCGTGGAAGAAGAAACGACCGCGACCGAGCTTGAAGAACTGCGCCGCCGGCTGGCCGACGCGGAAGAAGCGCTCGAGGCAATGCGCCAGGGGCGGGTGGATGCGCTCATGGCAGGCGCCGGCGAGCAAAAAACGGTCATGGCCTTCAGCAGCGCCGGCGCCCCTTACCGCGCCATGATCGAAGCCATGCAGGAAGGCGCCGTGACCGTGGCGCAGGACGGATCGATCCTTTATTGCAATGCGCGCTTCGCCGCCATGGCCGGTGTGCCCCGGGACAACCTGACAGGGCATTCGATCCACGCCTTGCTGGAGGCTTCCGGCCAGGATGCCGTGCAATCCCTGCTTCTTCAGATGCAGCCGTCAAGCTTCTACCTGGCGTTGCGCGCGGGAACGGCGGAACCGCTGCTTGCCTACGTGTCGGCCAACCCCATCCTCGATCGCGGCAACGCGCTCGCGATGGTCATGCTCATGACGGACGTGACGGAACAGAACCGGATCAAGGCGGCCCTGCATGCCGCCGAACAGAAATACCGCGGCATTTTCGACAATGCGGTGGAAGGCCTGTTCCAATTCGAAACCGACGGGCGTTACTTGAGCGCCAACCCGGCACTGGCGCGCATCTACGGCTATGGCTCTCCCGATGAACTGCTCGAGGAACGCAACCGGCAGCGCGACCGCTGCTATGCCGAGCCGCAGCGGCGCCTCGAGTTTTTCAAGATGCTGAGAGAAGCGGGCAAGGTGCGCGACTTCGAAGCGCAAGTCCGCTGCAAGGACGACCGGCTGATCTGGATACGCAAGAATGCGCACGCCGTCCACGACGCCGACGGGAAGGTCTCGCACTATGACGGCAGTGTCGAAGACATCACGGCAAGAAAACAATACGAAGCGCAGCTGGAATATCAGGCCAATTTCGACGCGCTGACCGGTTTGGCGAACCGCCGGCGCCTGCTCGACCGCCTGCAGGCGGCATTGACCGCGGCCGAACGCTACGGCCATCAAGTCACCGTCGCCTTTATCGATCTCGACCATTTCAAGTACGTCAACGACGCCCTTGGCCACGATGTCGGCGATCAACTGCTCCAGGTGGTGGCGCAACGGCTCAAGGCTTGCCTGCGCGAGGGCGACACCGTGGCCCGCCTCGGCGGAGACGAATTCGTGCTCGTGATCGACCATTCCGACGAGTTCGTGATTTCAAGAATCATGCCCAAGATCCTCGATTCGGTATCGCACCCGATCCAGGTCGCAGGACGCGAAATCAACATCACCTGCAGCATCGGCTTCAGCCTCTACCCGCAGGACGGCCGCGACGCGACGGCACTGCTGCGCCACGCCGACACCGCCATGTACCGCGCCAAGGACGTGGGGCGCAACAATTTCCAGTTCTTCACACGCGCCCTGAACGAACGGTTCAACCGGCGCATGACGCTCGATTCGCTATTGCGGCACGCGCTCGACCGCCGGGAACTGTTCCTGGAATACCAGCCGCAGGTCGATGTGGCCACGCGGCAGATCGTCGGCGTGGAAGCCCTGGTGCGCTGGAATTGCGCCAGCGAAGGCATGATCTCCCCTGCCGAATTCATACCCGTCGCCGAGGAAACCGGCCTGATCGTGCCGATCGGCGAATGGATATTGCGTACCGCCTGCGCGCAGAATCGCGCCTGGCAACTGGCCGGCTTGCCGGCGATCCGGGTCGCCGTCAATCTCTCCGCGCGCCAATTCAGGCAAAGGAACCTGTACGACAT
>DASVYZ010000590.1:0-4027 GCA_036391935.1 Burkholderiaceae bacterium
CCATGCAACGCGCATCCCACGGCAAGCCGAGATAGTCGAGCAGGCGGCGCGCCTGGCCTTCGGTATCGGCCACCATGGCCTCGTATGGCATATCGAGTATCGTACCCTGCGGCAGCATGGCATGCCAGTGGCGCATGAGCCTGATATAGCGCGAGTAGTAACGGCCCAGCATGCCCAGGTCGTAGGAGTAGGCCAGATTGGCGCCTTCGAACAGCCGCGAATAGCAGGAAAGGCAGGAATCCATGGGATCGCGCATGGCGTGGATGATCTTCGCTTGCGGCAGCATCAGGTGGATCATGCCGATATAGAAGAAATTGGCCGGCATCTTATCCGTGATGCGGCTCGCTTGCGGCGCCGCCGACCATAGGCGCTCGTTGTATTGCTCGCCCAGGCGGCGAAAAACCTCGGGAGGGAAATCCGCCACGGCTTCGGGAAAATGCCCCGGATCGGATAGCGGCATCGCCGACATGATGACTTCGCTCAGATCGGGCCGCTCTCCGGCGCCGTGGACGCCGGGGCAACTTGCCAGAATCTGCTCCAGCAGCGACGTGCCCGAACGCGGCATGCCGACGATGAAGATCGGCGCCCTGCCCTCGTGAACAGGCTGCGGGCGCGCGGCGAAAAACTCCTTCGAAAACAGCGCCGTCATGCGTTCCAGCATGGCGTCCTCGTGTGCCTCGTCCCAGGCGAGCGTAGCGGCCTTCAAGCCGTTGCCGGTGCGGTAGGCGGCAAAGGCCGCATCGAAGTCGCCCACGTCTTCGCGTGCCTTGCCTACGGTGAACCAGTAGCGGATCTGCGCCTCGACGGGTTGCGCCCCCATCCCGGCCCGCAGCTGTTCCAGCATGTCCAGATGCGGGTCTTGCGCCAGGTAAGTCTTGAGCGGCGCCAGCGCATAGTGCGATTCGATGAAATCGGGCTTCAAGGCGATCGCGGCGGCGTATTCCGCGGCGGCTTCCTCGAGCCGGCTTTGCTCCTTCAGGGTATTGCCGAGATTGTTGTGTGCCTTGGCGTGTTGCGCGTCGAACGCGAGCGCGGCGCGGTAGCTCGCTTCGGCATCCTCCAGACGCGACAGCTCCTTGTACACGTTGCCCAGGTTGTAGTGTGCTTCGGCATAATCCGGCCGCAGGCGCAGGGCTTCCCGGTAACTCTGTTCGGCTTGCGCCGCACGGCCCTGTTCACGCAATACGTTGCCGAGGTCGCAGCGAGCCTCGGCGAACGCCGGCCTCAACGTGAGCGCCTGCCTGTGGCTGGCTTCGGCTTGGGCCAGCATGTCCTGATCCGCCTGGCCGCCTTGCGCCGCGCGCGCCAGCTTGCGCAAAGCGACGCCGAGGCCGTTGTGCGCCTCGGCATTGGCGGCATCGAGTTGCAGGGCGCGGCGATAATGTTCCGCTCCTTCGGCGGCACGCTCTTGCGCCGTCAGGATATGGCCGAGATAGGTTTCGGCATCGGCCAGGCCGGCATCGAGCGATAGCGCCATGACGAGGTCGCGCTCGGCGTGGCCATAGCGGCCGCTTGCGTATTCGATGATGGCGAGGTTGCGCCAGGCTTGCGCATCGCGCGGTCTGTGCTTCAGCAGTTGGCGCAAGGATTGCTCGGCTTCGTCACGCCTGCCCTGTTGCTGTAGCACGACGCTCAGATTGCTCCAGGCTTCGGCCAGCTCAGGCTGCAATTGCAGCACGGCGCGGTATGCCGTTTCTGCTTCGGTCAGACGGCCCAGTGCGAGGCAGGCGTTGGCGAGGTTGTAGCGCGCCGGCAAGTAATGCTCGTTCAAGGCCAGTACGGTGCGATAGCAGGCGACGGCGTCTTCGAGCCGCCCCTGCTCCAGCAAGGCGGTGCCGAGGTTGTAATGCGCTTCGGCGTCGCCGCCCATCAATTCGGCGGCGCGCGTCAGGGGCGCGATGGCATCGGCCAGGCGGCGCTGTTGCTTGAGCACGGCGCCGAGCGCTTTCCAGCCGAAGCCGTCTTGCGGGTAACGCGAAGTCAGTGCCCGCGCATGCTGCTCCGCCTCGCCATAGCGGCGCTGGCCGAACAAAGCCACCAGAGCTTCGACCTCTGGCCGAGCAGGGCGTGCTTGGGCTTCTGTGCTTGCGCTCACGGAGTAGATCTCCACCGGAACCAAAGTGGACAATGCTACCGCAGATCATCCTAAACTGTTAACTGCATTTCAAGAATTTGAGTCACAACGCACTACCCGCATTACCCGCACTATCAGCCGCCGCCGAGCGCCCTGGACGCAGCGACGGTAGCGCGCACAGAACCGGGCTCGGCCACGGCAAGTTCCACAAGAGTAATAGCGGGTATCATTAAGGCATCAATGCAACGTGAGGTCAAAAATGCAACGCAAAAGTTTCAGCGATATGCAATGCCCCATCGCCCGCAGTCTGGAACGCGTCGGCGAGTGGTGGAGCATCCTGATCCTGCGCGATGCGTTTTACGGCCTTACCCGTTTCGACGAGTTCCAGAAAAGCCTCTCCATCGCGCCCAATATGCTGACGCGCCGCTTGAATGCGCTGGTGGAAGAAGGCTTGCTGGAACGGCGTCAATACTGCGAAAAGCCGCCGCGCTTCGAATATCATCTGACCGAGCGCGGGCGCGATTTCCGCCCGGTGATGTTGGCGCTCATGAACTGGGGCAACAAGCATTTCGCGCCGGAAGGCAAGGCTGTGGTGTTGGTCGATGCCGACAGCGGCGAACTGGTCGAACCCGTGCTGTACGACTGCGCGCACGACAAGAGAATTACTGCGGACTCGCACTATGTCGGTCTGGGCCCGGCAGCCGACGAGGGCGTGGTCAAACGCATCGAGCGCGCCAACGAACTGCGCCTGGCGAAAATTCAGGCCTCGTCCCAATAGCCAAGTTCGTCGCCCAGCGCAGCGCGCAATTCTTCGAGGTGGGGTTCGTAGCGCTTCCAGCGCGACAATGAACTGCGGTAGACGGGGCGGCGTACTTGCGCCGCGCTGACCGTCTTCACCTTGCGCTCGTTGCGGTGGAAATCGAGGCAGTTCTCGTCCCATGGCATACCGAGGAAATCGAGCACGCGCCGCGCCTGGCCTTCGGTATCGGCCACGACGTCTTCATAACGCACGTCGAGGATGCCGCCGGCCGGCAGCACGGCGTGCCAATGGCGCATCAAACGCGCGTAGCGGCGGAAGCAGCGGCCCAGCGTGCCGAGATCGTAGGCGAAATTCAAGTTGCTTTGATCGAACAAACAGGCATAGTTGGAAAAGCAGGTATCCATCGGGTGGCGCATGGCGTGGATGACCTTGACGCCTGGCAGGATGCGATGCAGCAGGCCGATAAAGAGAAAGTTCGACAACAGCTTGTCGACCACGCGCTCGCCTTGCGGTGCGCGCTGACGCAGGGCATGCATATAACGCCCGGCAATGGCGCCCAGGGCTTGCCCGTCCATGGCAGGTATCGCAGCCGGATAACGGGAGAAATCGCCGCCCGGCATGGCGGCTTTCACGGACTCGTGCAAATCGGTCACTTCGCCCACGCCCACCACACCGGGACAACTCGCGAGGATCTGCTCCAGCAGCGTGGTGCCCGAACGCGGCATGCCGACGATCAGGATAGGCGGCCGGCCCGGCGGCGCCAATGGCGGCTGCTTCAAGTAGTCACGCGAGAATACCTCGATGATGCGGTTGGTCATCGCTTCTTCACCCGCCTCATCGATCGGCGTCTGGCCATGCTTCAAGCGGTTGCCTTCGCGGTAGGCGGCGAACGAGGCATCGTACTGCCCCGCATCTTCGCGCCACTTGCCGAGCGCAAACCAATAACGCACGCGTGTCTCCAAGGGCATGCCCGGGGCTTGCGCTTGCAAGGCTTCGAGCGGTTCGAGGTAATTCCACCCTTCACGGAGATTGGATAGCGTGGAGAGCGTGAAATGCGCGTGCACGAAGTCGGGCTTGAGCGCGATGGCGGTTTCGAACGCGGCCACCGCTTCGGGCAAGCGTCCCTGTTCCTTCAAGGCCAGGCCGAGATTGCCATGCGCTTCGGCAAAGCCGGCCCGCACGGCCAACGCCTG
>DASVYZ010000591.1:0-2968 GCA_036391935.1 Burkholderiaceae bacterium
GGTCACGAGGCCGACGATGAAGATGGGCAAATCCTGTTCGGTACGCGGCACTTCGGCGCCGCCGGCCTTGGCGCGGCGCGACGCTTCGAGCGCCGACTTCAAGCCGCCGATCACCGGCTTGGCCAGGCCGGCCAGGGTGACGATCGCGGCGGCGCCGATGGAACCGGCGCCCATCATGCGCACATTGGTCTTCCACAGCTTCAGCGCCTGGTCGGCCGCGGACAAATCAGGCAGCGGATGCATGGTGGTGAGGATGGGCACCAGCACGCCCCAGGCGATGACGAGGCCGACCAGCATGGCGATGCCGACCGTGATGCCCATCAGGTGGCCCGCGCCGATCAGCGCGATTGAGCTTGAGGCGCCGATACCGGTCGAACCCGTCCCGAAACGGAAGTAAACCGACATTTCGCCGGCCATCACCTTGACCGCCGAACCGGCGGCATACAAGGCGGACGCCACCGAACCCCAGATCACGGCCCACAGGCCGGCCTTGCCTTCTTCGGCGCCGGAGCGCGATGCCATGCCGACTTTCAGCACTTCCGCCGCCGCCACGCCTTCCGGGTAGGGCAAGTCGGACTGCGACACGAGGGCGCGGCGCAGCGGCATGGTATACATCACGCCGAGCACGCCGCCGATGCAGCAAGCCCAGAAAGTGGGCCAGAACGGCACGTGGGTCCACCAGCCCACCATCAGCAGGCCCGGCAGCACGAAGATCACCGAAGCCAGCGTGCCGGCCGCCGAGGCGATGGTTTGCACCACGTTGTTTTCCTGGATGGTGGCATCCTTGAAGGCGCTCAGGAGCGCCATCGAAATCACCGCCGCCGGGATCGAGGTGGCGAAGGTCAAACCGACCTTGAGCCCGAGATAAACCTGGGCTGCGGTAAAAACCAGGGTGATCAAGACGCCGAGGATGATCCCCCGTATCGTGATTTCCACCGGCTTGGAAGCTGAAGCTTGGCTCATTCTATGTACTCCGAATGTTGTAATTGATTTAATTGTTTTAGGGATAAAGTGTGCCCAATCATAGCCGAGTTGGACTCGAAATGGTGCGTTTTCAGGCCTTCGCCGGTTGGGCGGCGGCGTAGACGGGCGGATGGACGCCCAAGCCGGCGCCTGAGCGGACACGGCGATTTCCTTGATGCAGGTCAATGGCGGCAAGGGCGACTGGCCTTACAGTTCTTGTTGTGCCATGCATAAGTTCGCGCCGCGGATTTCCCGCCTTGCGGCAGCACCACAAGAAAGGCCCCGATTCGCCATGCTCATCGAGACGCATTCCCTGACCAAGAGGTTCGGCAACCACATCGCCGTCGACCAGCTCGATATCGGCATCGAGGCCGGCGAGGTGTTCGGTTTGCTGGGCCGAAACGGCGCCGGCAAGACCATCGTCATCAAGATGCTGACCACCTTGCTGGAACCGACCTCGGGATCGGCCACGATAGGCGGCTACGATGTCGTGTGCGACGCCGCGGCGGTGAGGCGCCAGATCGGCTATGTGCCGCAGACCTTGTCGGCCGACGGCGATCTGACCGGCTATGAAAATCTGGCCATTTTCGCCAAGCTGTACGACATTCCCTATTCCGAGCACAAATCGCGCATCGGGGCCGCGCTCGAGATGACGGATTTGACACCCTTTGCCGACAAGCTCGTCAAGTCCTATTCGGACGGTATGATACGGCGCCTGGAAATTGCCCAATCGACCTTGCACCGGCCGCGTGCGCTCTTTCTGGACGAGCCGACGGTTGGCCTCGACCCGGTGGCGCGCGTCGCGGTGTGGGAATTGCTCGAAAGGCTGCGAGCCGAGTCCGGTTGCGCCATCCTGTTGAGCACGCACTATCTCGAAGAAGCGGAATACTCGTGCCGGCGCGTGGCGATCATGGAACGCGGCGTTGTTGCCGCGATCGGCAACCCGAATGCGCTGAAAGCCGAGCTGGGGCCGCAAGCGACGTTCTCCGACGTGTTCGCCCATTACACGCATGCCGGCGATGTCGCCGTGGCCGACGATGAAATACCCGAAACCCGCCTGCGCAGACATATCGTCGATACCAGCGGCTGGCATTACCCCGAGAGCGCGCGTTAAGTCTGGCTGTCGAAAAACGCAGCGAGCGGGCCGAGGTCGGGTAGAGGAGCCCAGACGTACGGGTAGTACGCAGGGCACCGGAGCCCCTAGCTCGGCTCGCGTAGCAGTTTTTCATCAGCCTGTGATGGCGGTGCGCCGGCCAAGCCTGCACCGGATTTCCCGCAGCCCTCAGCCGCAGCCGACGTTGCGCCGGCCGCCGCATTCGAGTGGCGAGGCCCGCTGGCCATTGACGCAAAACAGGGTGCAACCTTTCACGCCAAGACGGTAGGCCTCGTCGAAGGCATCCCGGCCCGCGCCGCCGTCATGCGGAAGATTGACTGTCTTCGACACCGATTGATCCACGTAGCGCTGGACCGCGGCCTGGACGCGCAGCTGCGCCTCTACACTGACTTCGGCAACCTCGAGGAAGGCCGCCGGCTTCGGCGCATCCAGGCCGAACCGCGCGCGATAGAGGCTCCAGGCATGGTCGCGAAACGCGATGCTGCGGATGGCGCCCGATGCCGTGCACAAATGACGCTGCCCTTGCAAGGCATAAATCGGCTCGATGCCGCACGATACGTTGTTCGCCAGGAGGCTGATCGAGCCGGCCGGCGCCACCGCCAGCAAATGGCTGTTGCGGATGCCGTGGTAGTGAATGGAGCGAGCGATGTCGTCCGGCAGCGAACGGATGAATTCGCCTTCCCGGTACTTGGCTTCGTCGAACAGCGGAAACGCGCCGCGCTCGCGTGCCAGAATGGTCGATTCGCGATAGGCGGCATCGCGCACCGCACGGGCGGCCGTTTCCGCGATGTGCACGGAAGAATCGGTGCCGTAGCGCACGCCCAGCATGGCAAATGCGTCGGCCAGGCCCGTGATGCCGATGCCCAGGCGGCGCGATGCGCACGCCGTCCG
>DASVYZ010000592.1:0-4908 GCA_036391935.1 Burkholderiaceae bacterium
ATGCCGGGTGGTGTGGCAGGGGAGCGGATACTTGTATCCGCCCCCTATGCCGATTTCCGCGATAATGGAAATCCACGATTCGCGAAACCTGCAGGCCACAATGGAATTTTCCGGCTCGATCAACGACGAGAATGTCATCGACACCATGCTCACACGGAGCAAGACGATAGCCGTGGTGGGCATGTCGACGGATGCTTCGCGTGACAGTTACCGGATCGGGCGCTATCTGCAAGAGCACGGTTACCGCATCATTCCCGTCAATCCGACGTACTCCGGTGCCGTCATACTCGGCGAACGCTGCCATGCCTCGCTATACGAGGCAGCGGATTATGTCGAAGCGCAAGGCGCGCATATCGACATGGTCGATTGCTTCCGCCGCTCCGATGCGATGGAAGCGATTGCCGAAGCGGCGATCGATATCGGCGCGCTGTGCCTGTGGATGCAGTTTGGCGTGATCAATCAGGCGGCCGCCGACAAGGCACGCGCTGCGGGCATGGCCGTGGTGATGGACCGCTGCACCAAGGTCGAACACGCTCGCCGCCAGGCTTCATAAGTCATTGCGGCCGCGCGGGATGGTTCAGGCAGCGTCGGCTTGCACTTCGCGCCACGCGGCCAACATCGCATCGACACTGGCCGTCGCTGCCGCTTCATCGGTCGCGCTGCTGCACACCGATATCCGCATCACCCAACGGTTGCGCCATTTCGCCCCGCCGGCAAAGCAGGCTTGTCGAGCTTGAATCTTCGCGATGGTGGCCAGGGTCAGGCTGTCGGCTTCTTCATCGGGCCGCCCGGCCCCGAAGCGGACGATCAGCTGATTCAACACGACGTCGTTGACGACGGAAACCCCTGGCGCCTGCGCCAGGCGGCGCGCCATCATCTGCGCCAGGAACACGTGCTGCTCGACCATGCGCGCCACGCCGTCGCGGCCCCAATGGCTCAAGAGCGCCCATGCTGCGAACCCGCGGGCGCGCCGCGACAGTTCCGGGACGAAATGCGAAGGATCGCGTTCCCCGTCGGCTTGCGGCAGATAACTGGCGCTCAAACCCATGGCATCCACCTGTGCTTTCGCATCGCGCACGATGGCAAAACCGCAGTCATATGGCATCTGCAGCCACTTGTGGCCGTCTGTGGCCCAGGAGTCCGCCAGTTCCACCCCCGCAGCCAACGGGGCGAGCGAAGGCGAGCAGCGGGCCCACAGGCCGAAGGCGCCGTCGATGTGGACCCAGGCATTGCGCGCCTTTGCCATCGGGATCAATTCCGCGAACGGGTCGAAGGCGCCGGTGTTGATCTGCCCGGCCTGAAGGATCGCCAGGGTTGGCCCCTGCTGTTTGTGCAGCGCCTCGTGGAAGGCATCGGGCAGGATGGCGCCTTGCGCATCCGTCGCGATGCGCACCACGCTGGCTTGCCCGATTCCCAGATAATGCAGGGCGGCATCGACGGTGGCATGGGCGTCGGCCCCAAGCAGCACGCGTATCGGCGGCGAGCCGGCCAGCCCTTGCGCGCGTACATCCCAATTCTCGCGTGCCAGAAGCGCGCCGCGCGCCGCCGCGATGCCGACGAAATTGGCCATCGTTGCGCCGGTGACCAGGCCCACGCCTGACTGCCTGGGCAGCCCAAGCAGATCGAGCAGCCATCGCACCACGACGGCTTCACAAGCCGCGGCCGCCGGGCTGGCCAGCGGGTTGCCCGCATTTTGTCCCCACGCCGAGCATAGCCAATCGGCGGCGACTCCCGCTTCGTGCGAATTGCCGATCACCCAGCCGAAGAAGCGGCTGCCGGCGGACTTTTGCAAACCCGGCTCGGCCAGGGTCGCGAGTGTGTCGATCACTTCAACGGCTGGCCGTCCATGTGCGGGCAACTCGCCGGCAAACCGTTCCAGCATCTCCGCGTAGTTCAGCGTGGCGCATTGCGCCTGCGAATCGAGCGTGCGGCGGAACCGGCGTGCCAGCTGCGCCGCATGCGCCAATGCCGTGTCGTCGTCACTCGGTGCATCGCTGAGAGGTTCCAATTCGGCCATGTCGCGAATCCTTTCTTACTTGCCGGCAGCGCGCAACGGATGGCGCTTCAGCCAATGTGCCACCCGCTGCGCGCTATCGGCGGGAAGGTGCAGGCCCAGTTTCGTGCGGCGCCACAGGATGTCGGCCGCATCGCGCGCCCATTCGTGGAGCACGAGATACTCCAGCTCTGCGCCATATAGGCCTGGTGCGACTTCCTCACCCATGTCCGCGATTGCACCGCGCCCATCGAGCAGCACGTGAATGCGGCTGCCGTAGGCGTGGGCGTAGCGCGTTACGAGCTCGGGGGGCAGCCAGGCATAGCGCTGCTGCATGCTCGCGATGAAGCGTTCGAATTCGCGCACCGAGCGATTTTGCGGTTTCGGGCCATAGATGTCGCCGCCCGGCAGGCAGGCGTTCGCAGTCCAGGCGCCCTGCGTGTTGCCCAGCAGCGGCGCCAGCAAGTCGAGCGCTTCTTCTGCCAGCTTGCGAAAGGTGGTGATCTTGCCGCCGAAGACGGTCAGCATGGGAGCACCGTCCCGGTCGAGTTCGAAGCGATAGTCGCGCGTGACGGCCGAGGCGCTGGCCGAGGCATCTTCCACCAGCGGGCGCACGCCGGAATAGGTCCATACCACGTCGGCCGGCTTGACCGGCTGGCGGAAATAGCGGCTCACCAGTTCGCACAGGTAGCCGACCTCTTTTTCGTCGATCGCCACCAGGTCCAGGTCGCCGTGGTAATCGATATCGGTTGTGCCGATCAACGTGAAATCGCGTTCATAGGGAATCGCAAACACGATACGGCCGTCGGGGTGCTGGAAGATATAGGCATGCTGGTGCTCGAACAGCTTCCCGACGACGATGTGGCTGCCCTTGATCAGGCGCAGGTTGCGGTCGGCCGGGTGGTGTGCCGCGTGCTGCAGGAATTTGACCGCCCAAGGACCGCTGGCATTGACTATCGCGCGCGCCCTGACTTCGATCTGTCGGCCGGATTGATCCTGCAATCGTGCCAGCCAATGCATACCTTGCTGTTCGAGCGAGAGGCAGGCCGTGCGCGTCAGGATCTGCGCACCTCTTTCCCGCGCCCCGATGGCGTTCAACACCACCAATCGCGCATCGTCGACCCAGCCGTCGGAATAGATGAAGCCGCGCGTGAAGCGTCCGGCCAGCGGCTTGCCGGCGGCATGCTTTTTCAGGTTGGCGCCGCGCGAGCTGGGCAGCAGTTCGCGCTTGGCCAGCAGATCATAGAGCAGCATGCCGGCCCTGATCATCCAGGCCGGGCGCAAGCCGTCTTCATGCGGCATGACGAAGCGCAGGGGCCGCATGATGTGCGGCGCGCTGCGCAACAGCACTTCGCGCTCGATCAGTGCCTTGCGCACCAGGCGGAATTCGTAATATTCGAGATAGCGCAGTCCGCCGTGGATCAGCTTGGTCGAGGCCGACGAGGTGTGGGAGGCAAGATCGTCCTTTTCGCACAGAATGACGGAAAGGCCGCGCCCGGCCGCGTCGCGTGCAATGCCGGCGCCGTTGATGCCGCCGCCGACGACCAGCACGTCGCACGTACGTTGATCCAAGGGTTGATCTTTTGGCTCCTTTTGCTCCATTGGCCCATCCTACCAGATGGTCATGGGATAATGGCGCCTGGACCCTAGCACACGAGCATCCCATGTCTTTTCCGCCGCTGCAAAACGACACCTTCCTGCGCGCACTGCGCCGCCAGCCGGTCGAATACACGCCGATCTGGCTGATGCGCCAGGCCGGGCGCTATTTGCCCGAATACCGCGCTACGCGCAAAGAGGCCGGCTCCTTCCTCGGCCTGGCCAAGAACCCCGATTTCGCCACCGAGGTGACGCTGCAGCCGATCGACCGCTATCCGCTCGATGCCGCCATCCTGTTTTCCGATATCCTGACCGTGCCCGACGCCATGGGTCTAGGCTTGTATTTCACCGAGGGCGAGGGGCCGAAGTTCGAGCGGCCGCTGCGCGACGAAACCGCGGTGAAAGCCTTGCGCGCGCCCGACATGGCGGAACTGCAGTACGTCTTCGACGCCGTGACCCAGATCCGCGGCGCCTTGAATGGCCGTGTGCCGCTGATCGGCTTTTCCGGCAGCCCCTGGACACTGGCCTGCTACATGGTCGAAGGCAGCGGCTCGGACGACTATCGCACGGTCAAGTCCATGCTCTACGGCCGGCCCGACCTGATGCATCATATCCTGCGCACCAATGCGCAAGCCGTGGCGGATTACCTCAATACCCAGATCGAAGCCGGTGCCCAGGCGGTCATGATTTTCGATTCCTGGGGTGGGGCGCTGGCCGATGGCGCCTACCAGGAGTTTTCACTCGCCTATATGCGCGAAGTGGTCAAGAAACTCAAGCATGAGCACGAAGGCGTGGATATCCCCTGTATCGTCTTCACCAAGGGCGGCGGCTTGTGGCTCGAACAGATCGCCGACATCGGCGCCGACGCGGTGGGGCTGGACTGGACCGTCAATCTCGGTGAAGCGCGTGCCAAGGTGGGCTACAAGGTGGCCTTGCAAGGCAACCTCGATCCCGTGGTGCTGTTCGCCGGCCACGAGCAGATTCGCGCCGAAGCCGGCCGCCTCCTGCAATCCTTCGGCAGGCACAAGGCCGATTCAGGCCACGTCTTTAATCTTGGGCACGGTATTTCGCAGCATACGAACCCTGAAGCGGTGGCGGTGCTGGTCGATGCCGTACATACGCTGAGCAGACCACTTCATATCGGGGTCTAGGGCACGTCCGTCGCACTTTGGTTTGTTGCGAAGTGCATCTTATGCACAATAAAGGCGGGCCGGGGCGACGCGAAAAAATTTTTCCGACAATTTTTCCTCTAACGGGGCGGTTTTCGTAACTGATTGATTTTAAAAGACAAAAAAATTGCCCCTCGTTTCATCAATCTG
>DASVYZ010000593.1:0-2838 GCA_036391935.1 Burkholderiaceae bacterium
CGAGGTTCGTCGCGCCCGGCGCCGTCTGCGCTTCCGGGTCGAGCAGCACCGCGGAGATGACGGATTTCATGTCCCCGCGCACGCCGGCCGCACTGCCCGTACCGCTGATGAAGGCCGCGGCAACACGGCCGATGTACGCGGGGCTCGGGTTGCTGGTGACGAACTTCTGGATCAATTGCTTGCCGAAGAAAGCCGGCACGTTGGGGTGATTGAACAAGGTATCCAGCGCAATCTTCAACGCGGTGTTGCCGTCGGTGCCGGCGGGCACGCTGGCGCCGAGGAAGGATTTGGCCGAAGTCGAGTGCTGGGCCGGGTTGAGCGTCATCGGCACTTGCAGATAATTCGGCGCGCTCTGCGTATAACCGTCGAAGTTCCAGCCCGTGAATACCTGCGCCAGTTGCGTGACCGTCGTCGCGTCGTAGGTCGGAATCGGATTGCCGCTGCCATCCAAGACCCTGCTACCGTCATTGTTGAGTTGGTACAGCCCTATGGTAAATAGCTGCATCACCTCGCGCGCATAATTCTCATCGGCTTCGCGCCCCGTCGCCGGGTTTTCCTTTTCATTGCCGCGCGTGCCGAGATAACAACCCATGGCCGGCGACAAGGTGACCGCTTGCAGCAGCGCGCGAAAATTGCCGAAGGCATTTGCCGCCAACATATCCATGTAGGCTGCGGCGGCGAAACTCTTCCATTGCGAATGCAAATCGACCAGCGACACAACGAAGATTTCGCTCAAGGCCAGGGCAACGCGCTGGCGCAGCTTGTCCGGCGAAGACATCAGCTTGCGCCACAGCGTCGCATCGATGCCGCTTGCGGCATTGAGATTGGCCGCCACATCGAAGCCATTGGCCATCAGCCAATCCCAGTTATCCTGGTTCGGCGCGGTCGTGAACTGGTTTTGCAGCCAGCCGGCATAGCCCAGGCTTTGCACCGCGGCGATGTCGGCATCGTTGCCGCCGAAAGCGGCTTGCGCCAGGAAGCGCGATGCGGCAGTGCTGGAGATAGCGGTGGTTGCCGCCTTCAGGCTGGCATGCATCGCGCTGTCCGGCGTGTTCGCCTGTGCAGGATTGTCGCCTCCCGAGCAAGCGTCCAACAGCGCTGCCGCCGCAATACCGGCGGCCAAAGGGCGACTGGCTCCCGCCTTGTCTACGGGCCTTTCGGCCTGCAAGGTATCCATATGCGCTCCTCCCATGCCATCGCGCAGTTGCACGCCCCGATTTGCGGAGGCGCAAAAGAATGATTGCACTGTAGGAGTTTGGCTTGCGCTTGGATAGTAGTTGTTTGTAAGAGTTTGCTACAGAGTGTAACGTTGCAAAATGCCCGACGCCGGCGACGTGATGCGAAACCGCGGCTTCATCATGCGCTCAGAACGGCATGTCGAAGGCCGGATATACCTGGCGCGGCCGTGCGATTGTTTTTAGCCAAAGCTTGAGTTGCTTCGGATCGGCAGCGGTTTCGAGTTGTGCGCGCAGCGCGGCGATCTGCGCCCGACACGCGCTTACGTCTTCACGCAGCATGGGGACAAGCGCCTTGGGATGGAGCGGACCGAAGGGGGGCAAGCCGAAGTCGAACTTGATCTGGCCTTCGACGCGTTCGATTTCCAATTTCAAATCATCCAGTTGTCCCTTCAGGATCTTGATATAGTGCTTGAGCCGTTCGGGGCGGATAGCCGCCAAGTGCGCTTGATCGATGTGTTCCAGCTCGAGCTGCAGCTCCAGCAGTTGCAGCAGATTGCCGTTCTTGTACGCCTCGTTGGCACGCTGCATCAGCGCCGTCTTGCGCGTTTTTTCCGCTGGATCGAGCTCCCGGTCCGGGTGCAGCGCGCTGGCCAGTTTGCGGAACACGTCGCGGACGGATTGGCTCAACTGCTTCTCCTCGGCCGCCTCGCGCGCCAGGCGCGCTTCCTCCCGGCCCGACTTCTTGCGGGTTGACTCTTTCGCCGCGTGCGCCTCCTGTCGCGCCAGGAACTGGCTCTCGACCCGCTGAAGGACTTCGTCGGGCGATCGCATGTCCACGTCGTCGCCGAGATCCACGCCCAGCACATCCTTGAACATGGCTTTCATCCCTTCCAGGCTCGCGGCCTCCTCTTCATCGAAGTCAGACGGGCTGTACTTGTTGTAGATATCCTTGATCTCATCGTCGTCCTGCCGCATCAGGATCGACTCGGCCAGATCCATGATCAACTCGGCCAGCTTGCGCTTCTCCCCTTTCGTCACGCCCTTCCAACCGTGGGCCGCATCCAGCGCCTTGGCGAGTTGCGACTGCAACTCCAGGCACTGCTCCTCCAACGGCAAGAGGTCGCTGACGTAGTTCCGCTGCAAGTCCGGCAAGGCCGCCTCCCACTCGGACAAGCGGGCGCGAGCAGCCTCGATCTTGTTGATGAGGCTGTTAAATGTTTTTTGGTCTTTGCTGAGGTGCGCCGTGCCGCTGGGCACGATGTGAGCGGTGGGAACAGGTTTATAGTCAGACATGGCGATCAAGAGCGGAATTCGTGTCTGGGATTATACCTTGCCCCTTGCGCTTCATTCTGGCGCGGTTTCGCGCCATTGCATCTTCCGGGTCGATGCGGGGCTCCAGTTGGGTCTACGAGAGCTATTCACCGTGTTTCTGGTTGGCAGGATCAGAAGCCCACGCATGCCATTAAATCGAGTCTGACCCCATATATGCGTCTGAAATTAAATGAGAACGTCGGCAATAAATGAGGACATTTGACGCTATTTGTGAACAATAAAAGCCACCATCGCACTGATGCTGCCATCGGCATTGCGTGTGGCGCTTTTTACTGCCGGACACGGCTGCCCTGCATCTGAAAGAACTTTCTTTGCCACCTCCTTTGGC
>DASVYZ010000594.1:0-4933 GCA_036391935.1 Burkholderiaceae bacterium
TTCAGCAAATCATCCTGACGCTGCAATCCTATTGGGACAAACAGGGTTGCGCGCTACTGCAGCCGATCGACATGGAAGTCGGCGCGGGCACCTCGCACGTCCACACGTTCTTGCGCGCCGTGGGTCCCGAGCCGTGGCGCGCGGCCTACGTGCAGCCTTCGCGGCGCCCGAAAGACGGCCGCTACGGCGAAAATCCGAACCGCCTGCAGCATTACTACCAATACCAGGTGGTGTTGAAGCCGGCGCCGGAAAACATCCTCGAACTCTATCTCGGTTCGCTCGAAGCCCTAGGCTTGAACCTGCAGCAAAACGACGTGCGCTTCGTCGAAGACGATTGGGAAAACCCGACCCTGGGCGCCTGGGGACTGGGTTGGGAAGTGTGGCTGAATGGCATGGAAGTGACGCAATTCACCTATTTCCAGCAAGTCGGCGGCCTGGATTGCAAGCCTGTGCTCGGCGAGATCACCTACGGCCTGGAGCGTTTGGCGATGTACCTGCAAGGCGTGGAAAACGTCTACGACCTGGTCTGGACCGAGTGGGAAGAAAACGGCGTCAGGAAACAACTGTATTACCGCGACGTGTTCCACCAGAATGAAGTCGAGCAATCGACCTACAACTTCGAATACTCGAACACCGATTTCCTGTTCTCGCTGTTCACCAACTACGAAGCCGAAGCCAAGCGCCTGCTCGATGTACCGCTGGCCTTGCCGGCTTACGAAATGATCTTGAAGGCGGCGCACACCTTCAACCTGCTCGATGCGCGCGGCGCCATTTCCGTGACCGAGCGCGCCGCCTACATCGGCCGCATCCGCAACCTGTCGCGCGCCGTGGCGCAAGGCTATTACGCTTCGCGCGAAGCGCTCGGCTTTCCGATGTGCGGCCCTTCCGCTGCTGCAGCCTGATCCGAACACCAAAGATACCGTCATGAGTCAAACCCTGCTGATCGAACTGCTGACCGAGGAATTGCCGCCCAAGGCGCTGGCAAAACTCTCCGATGCCTTTTCCACCGCCATGGAAGCCGGCCTGAAATCGCGCGACCTGCTCGACGCCGATGCCAAGAAGACGAGCTATGCCACGCCGCGTCGCCTCGCCGTCGCGATTACCGGCGTGCGCGAGCGCTCGCCCGACAAATCCATCCGCGAAAAGGTGCTGCCGGTGACGGTGGCGCTCGACGCTTCCGGCAACCCCAGTGCCCCGCTGACGAAAAAATTGGCGGCATTGGCACAAAACGCCGGCGTGGCCGAGATCAAGCTGGCCGAGCTCGAACGCGCCGCCGACGGCAAGGCCGACAGCTTCTTCTACACCTACACTGCAGCCGGAGCCGCACTGCAAGCGGGCTTGCAAGCCGCGCTGGAAGAAAGCCTGGGCAAACTGCCCATTCCCAAGGTAATGAGCTACCAGCGCCCCGATGGCGAAACCGTACAATTCGTGCGCCCGGTACACAAGCTGACCGCTCTGCACGGCGAAACCGTGGTGCCCATTTCCATCCTGGGCTTGCAGGCAGGCAGGACCACATTGGGCCATCGCTTCCTGTCGCGCGGCGAACTGAGCATCAAGCACGCCGACGATTACGCGCCTGTGCTGGAGAAGGATGGCAAGGTGATCGCCTCGGCGGAAGCGCGCAAGGAAAAAATCCGCACGGCACTGTTGGCTGCGGCAGGCGCCGACAAGGCCTTGATGCCCGAGAGCCTGCTCGACGAAGTCAATGCGCTCGTCGAATGGCCCGTGGTCTATGCCTGCAAGTTCGAGGACGAATTCCTGGCTGTGCCGCAGGAATGCCTGATCCTGACGATGCAGACGAACCAGAAATATTTCGCGCTGACCGATGCCGATGGCAAGCTGCGTCCGCGCTTTCTAATTGTTTCGAATCTGCAAACCGACGACCCGCAACACATCATCGGCGGCAACGAGCGCGTGGTGCGTCCGCGCCTGTCGGACGCCAAGTTCTTCTTCGAGCAAGACAAGAAAAAGACCTTGGCTTCGCGCCTCTCCGGCCTGTCCGGCGTGGTCTATCACAACAAGCTCGGCAGCCAGGCCGAGCGCGGCGGCCGCGTCACCGCGCTGGCAGGCAAGATTGCCGCCGCCCTCGGCAACGATGTGGCCTTGGCCGAGCACGCCGCGGAATTGTCCAAGGCCGACCTCTTGACCGACATGGTCGGCGAATTTCCCGAACTGCAGGGCACGATGGGCACCTATTATGCGCGCCATGACGGTGAGCCCGAAGAGGTCGCCCAGGCCATTTCCGAGCACTACCAGCCGCGCTTCGCCGGCGATGCCCTCCCGGCCACAAAGGCAGGCACAGCCGTCGCGATTGCCGACAAGCTCGAAACCCTGGTCGGCATCTGGGGCATCGGTCTGCAGCCCACCGGCGACCGCGACCCGTTCGCGTTGCGCCGCCATGCGCTGGGCATCTTGCGCATGCTGATCGAAAAGCGCCTGCCGCTGCGCTTGAACACGCTCTTGTCCGACGCCACGGCGCTGTTCGCCGGCAATGCGCAATTCAAGAATCCGCAGGCCGAAGTGCTCAATTTCCTCTACGACCGCTTGCGCGGCATGTTGCGCGAGCGTGGCTATGCCGCCAACGAAATCGAAGCCGTGGTGGCGCAGCAGCCGGACAGCCTGGACAATATCCTCGAACGCCTGCAAGCCGTGACGGCCTTCGCGCAATTGGCCGAAGCCGAGTCGCTGGCTGCGGCCAACAAGCGCATCACCAACATTCTGAAGAAAAATGCCGAAGGCGAGATCGGCGCGGTGATAGCCGACCGCCTGGTAGAGCCGGCCGAGCAGGCGCTGTTCTCCGCCATGAACGCCTGCCGTCCGGAAATCGAAAGCGCCTACGCGCAAGGCGACTTCAGCAGCACCCTGACGCGCCTGGCGCAATTGCGCGCCGGCGTCGACCTGTTCTTCGACAAGGTGATGGTGATGGCGGAAGACCCGGCTCTGCGCGACAACCGCATTGCGCTACTGTCTTCACTACATCAGATGATGAACCGTGTAGCGGATATCTCCAAGCTGGCCGCGTAAGCACTAACATAGCAAAATGAAACTGATCATCCTCGACCGCGACGGCGTAATCAACCGCGACTCCGACGACTTCATCAAGTCGCCGGACGAGTGGATCCCGCTGCCCGGCTCGCTGGAAGCGATCGCGCGATTGAACCAGGCCGGGTACAAGGTCGCCGTGGCGACCAACCAGTCCGGCATCGCACGCGGCTTGTTCACGGTCCTGACGCTGAACGCGATCCACCAAAAACTGCACACCAGCGCGCAGCAAATCGGCGCCCATGTCGACGCGATCTTTTTCTGCCCGCATGCCGCGGTCGACAATTGCGATTGCCGCAAACCCAAGCCCGGCATGGTGCGCGCCATCGGCAAGCGCTTCGAGACGCCCTTGAAGGGCGTGCCCTGCGTCGGCGATTCGCTGCGCGACCTGCAAGCCGGCTACGTGCTCGGCTGCACACCTTACCTGGTCTTGACCGGCAAGGGTGAAAAAACCAGGGAAAAAGGCGGGCTCCCGCCCGGCACCCAAGTCTTTGCCAATCTGGCAGCCGTTACCGACCATCTGCTTCGCCAAGCCGAAGCGCCTTCTTCTGGAGCTTGAGCTTTGCAATTTCTGGGACTGCGTTCGCTGATTTTCCTCCTTATCATGGCCTTGGTGACCATCCCCTGGGCCACACTGTCCATCCTGTGCTTCATGCTGCCTTACAGCTGGCGCTACTACATCACGGTGCGCTGGAACTTCTTTTGCATCTGGCTGGCCAAGGTCTTATGCGGCATCCGTTACCAGGTCAAGGGGATGGAAAACCTGCCTGACGGCCCGGCCATCCTGCTGTCCAAGCATCAATCGGCTTGGGAAACCATTTTCCTGATCTGCCTGATGCCGCGCCCGCTGGTTTACGTATTCAAGCGTGAACTGATGCTGGTACCCTTCTTTGGCTGGGCGCTGGGCATGCTGCGCATGGTGCCGATCGACCGCAGCAAGGGCAAGGATGCCTTTGCCTCGGTGGTGCGCGAGGGACGCAAGCGCCTGGACCAGGGCTTGTGGATCATCATGTTCCCCGAAGGCACGCGCACGCGGCCGGGCAGCCAGGGCAAGTACAAGGCCGGCGGCGCGCGGCTGGCGATCGAGACCAAGACTCCCGTCGTGCCGATCGCACTCAATTCGGGCGAATGCTGGGGCAAGAACTCTTTCGTCAAGAAACCGGGCTTGATCACGGTATCGATCGGCAAGACCATGACGCCGGCTGAAAACGAGGAACCGACGGCCCTCGTCCAAAAAGTCGAAAATTGGATAGAATCAGAAATGCGCGTAATTTCACCGCATCTTTATAAAGATTCCGGCACTAGTGACGCAACTTCTACGACGCAAGCTTCAACCTGATCCGAACCAGCTTACGCTGCCGCTGGACTTCTTTTCCCCCGAGCCGGCGGTCGCGCCGGCCGCAGATACAACCGACCGCCTGTTCGGCCGCAATCCCGTCGCCCCGGGCAGACACGTCGAGCCTGCGCCCCAGGCCGTGCCGCCCGGTATGCGCCGCATCCAATTGCAGGAGCATGCGCTCGACTACCGCCTGATCCGCTCCAAGCGCCGTACCATAGGCTTCCTGATCGACGAGGACGGCTTGCGCATCACGGCGCCCAAATGGGTTCCGCTGGCCGAGATCGACCTGGCGATACGCGAAAAGCAGCGCTGGATCTTCACCAAGATCAACGAGCAGCGCGAACGCTATTCCAAGCGGCTGCAACCTGCCGTGCAATGGCAGGACGGCGCAACCCTGCCCTTCCTCGGGCGCGATATCGTGCTGCGCATCCGGCCCACACATGCCGGCGGCGTCAGCTTCGATGAAGCCATGCAGGAATTGACCGTGCCGCTGCCGGTGGACGCGGGCGAACTGCAGTTGAAGGACCGCGTGCTGGGCTGGCTGCAGCAGCG
>DASVYZ010000595.1:0-2628 GCA_036391935.1 Burkholderiaceae bacterium
TTCAACCTCAAAGGTGCGTTTCTGCTCAAGCGCGCTAAAAATCTCCTTAGCACCACAGTTTTTGCAAGTGAATTCGATGTCTCGATAGAATGTGTGATTCGAGTAGCTACGCTGACTTGCAGTCGACCACTGGCTGCGATCGACCTCAGCTATACCGGGCTGCGGCGACAATGCCTTGAAATTGGGTTTGGTTTTTCTTTTCACGTCTCGCGGCTCCTCCGGCAAGCGCCGCCTGGTTGCATATTCCGTTTATCTTACGGTAGAGTGCGCCATTTCCGGCAAATATTCTTATTCCGCCCCATGGCCCAGATCGAGACTGCTTCACCGCCTTTCCGCTACCAATGGTTCACCCGCGGCGACATCAACGGTTTCTTCGCCCTTTCGATCGACAACCTGGCTCTGCTGGCCGGCATGAGCGGCATCTTGATCGGCATCTTCCATATGCCGGCCGATATCGTCCTGCGCCGCATGGTGCCGGGCACGGCCTTCGGCGTGCTGGTGGGCGACCTGCTCTATACCTGGCTGGCCTTCCGGCTCGCGGCGCGCGAATCGCGCCACAATGTCTGCGCCATGCCTTTCGGTATCGATACGCCTTCGATGTTCGCGCTCTCGTTCGGCGTCGTCGGCCCGGCTTACGCGCTGCATCACGATGCGCTGGAAGCCTGGTCGGTCGGCATGGCTGTCCTGGCGCTCATGGGAGTGGCCAAGATCGTGACGTCTTTCTTCGGCGAGGCGATCCGGCGCGCCTTGCCGCGCCCCGCCCTGCTCGGCGCCCTTGCGGCCACGGCGGTGGCGCTGATCATGTTCTTCTCGCTCAACAAGATCATCGACGAACCGATAGGCGGCTTGCTGGCTCTGGGCCTGGTGTTGCTGGTGCTGGTGGGCGGCGTGAAATTGCCCTGGCGCGTGCCCGCCGTGGCGGCATCGGTGGTGATCGGCACGCTGGCTTATCAGCTGGCGATCAAGTTCGGCTACCAGCCGCCGCAACTGGCGGCCGGCGGCGCAACGGGCATGATGCTGGCGTTGCCCCTGCCCACGCTTGCCTTCGTGAACGGCATGACCTTGGCATGGCACTACATTCCGCTGGCGATTCCCGTGGCGCTGGCCACCGTCATCGGCGGCATCGACAATACCGAGTCGGCGGCCGTGGCCGGCGACCATTATTCGACGCGCTCCATCCTGCTGGTCGAAGGCTGCGCCACCCTGATCGCCGCGCTGTGCGGCGGCGTGATCCAGAACACGCCCTATATCGGCCACTCCGCATTCAAGGACATGGGCAGCCGCGCCGGCTACACGCTGGCGACGGGCCTTTTTATCGGCATCGGCGCGGCCACCGGCTTGATCGGCGTCTTGATCGCAGCGCTGCCGGAATCGGTCGTGGTGCCGGTGCTGGTGTTCATCGGCATGGAAATGAGCGAGCAGGCCGCCGCCACCACGCAACCGCGCCACTTGAAAGCGCTGGGCCTGGCCCTGGTGCCGGCGCTGGCCTACCTGGTCAATGTCGAACTGGGCGGCGTGCATCTGGACATGGCGGCACTCGATGCCCACACCCAGCGCACGCTGCATATCCTGACCATGCTGGGCAACGGCTTCATCATCACGGCCATGCTTTGGGCTTCCTGGCTAATCTGGGTGATCGACCACAAACTGCTGCGCGCGGCCGGCATCGCCGCATTATGCGGCTTGCTCACGCTGTGCGGCCTGATCCATTCGCCCTTCCCCGACGGACGCATTTTCGCGCCCTGGCAAGACGGCGTGCCGGCCCAGGTGTTCCATCTGGCGATAGGCTATGGCTTGCTGGCCTTGCTGTGCGCCGCGCTATCGCCGGGCAACCGCGCCAAGGAGTGAGCGCGTGCTGAAATTCGTCTTGCAGTGGCGCGACATGAGGCGGGCGCGCAAGGCGCTTTCCGCCATGCTCAAGGAGCGCCATCGGCTACGCTTGCATTCCTTCATACTGTTTTTCTGGACCGTCTTCGCCGGCACGCTGGTATCGCACGCGTTGCGCCAAGCGGGCATGTACTCCTTGTCCGAGCGCTATGCCCTGGCTTGCGGCGTCGGCTACGGCGCCTTCCTGCTCGGCGTGCGCGTCTGGCTGTGGCATGTCGAAGCGCTCCGTGAAGAGCATGAGAGAGAGGGGCTGAGCCTGGGCGACGTGCCTGACCTGATCGAAATGGGCGTGGATGGAGCAGAACTGATAGGCGGCACGGTAGAAGGCCTGGGGGAAAGCGCCGGGCCAATAGGCGGCGAAGGCATCGCCGTGCTCCCGATTATCCTGATCGCCGTCGGCGCCACCGTCGCAGTCCTGGTGCTCGGCCCCGAAATGCTGATCGACGTGGCTTTCGAAGCCATCCTGGCCGGGAGCCTGATCGGCGCCATGCGCCTGGGCCGAGAGCCCGATTGGTTCTGGCGCGCCCTGGCGAAAACCTGGTGGGTGTTCCTGCTGGCCGCCATCCTCATCGTGGCATTCGGAAAATATGCGCAGCACCGCTATCCGAATGCAACCACCCTGGCTGAAGTCCTGACCCAAGCCTCCGCGCACCGCCAAGGCAAATAGCGCCGCATATCGCGGCCTGTTTCTCATTTTGCGAGAACAATGTCGCATTTAGAGCCTGTTTATGATCTGTTTGG
>DASVYZ010000596.1:0-11238 GCA_036391935.1 Burkholderiaceae bacterium
GAGACAACAGCCAGCTTGACTACCCTTCCTTCGACGGCGCAGGCTACTGCGTGTTCGGCAAGGTGGTCGGCGGCACCGAAGCGCTGGACAAGATCCAGCAAGTGAACACGGTCGAAAATCCCATGTTCGATGCCCTGCCGACCACACCGGTCGTGATCGTCAAGGCTTTCATCAACAAATAGCGCTGCATTACGACAACCAAGCGCAACACAACCGCAAAGAGGAATACCATGGCAGTCAAGCTTACAACCAACCACGGCGACATCACCATCGAACTCGACGCCGAAAAGGCGCCCAAGACGGTGGAAAACTTCCTGTCCTACGTCAAGGCCGGCCATTACGACGGCACAATCTTCCACCGCGTCATCAACGGCTTCATGATCCAGGGCGGCGGCTTCGAGCCTGGCATGAAGCAAAAGCCGGTCGGCGAAGCGATCGAGAACGAAGCCAAGAACGGCTTGAAGAATGCCGCCTACAGCATCGCCATGGCGCGCACCTCGGCACCGCACTCGGCCACGGCGCAATTCTTCATCAACGTGACCGACAATGATTTTCTCGACTACCCCGGCCAGGACGGTTGGGGCTATTGCGTGTTCGGCGCCGTTACCGAAGGCAAGGACGTGGTCGACAAGATCCGCAAGGTGCGCACCAGCAACAGCGGCATGCACGCCAATGTGCCGGCCGACGACGTGGTGATCGAAAAGGCGGAAATCGTCTGATATCGTCCGGACCGCAGATTTTGAACCAGACTGCATCCGACAAGCCGGCCGCGCTCTTCATTTCCGATCTGCATCTGCAGCCGGAAATGCCGCGCACGGCCGCGGCCTTCTTCGATTTTCTCGAGCGCCATGCGCGCATTTGCCCGCGTCTCTTCCTGCTGGGCGACATCTTCGAATTCTGGGCCGGCGACGACGACCTGAGCCCGTTCAACCGGCAAGTGATCGCCGCGCTGCGTGCTGTTGCCGATGGCGGCACGCAAGTCCAGTGGATCGCCGGCAACCGCGATTTCCTCGTGGGCGAAGCGTTTGCCGAGGCGGCCGGCCTGCGCTTGTTGCCCGATCCCTACCTGCTCGGGAACATCGTGCTGAGCCATGGCGACGCGCTCTGCACCGACGACACGGCTTATATGCAGTTCCGCGCCCAGGTCAGGAATCCGCAAGTGCAGCGCCAATTCCTGGCCCAGCCGCTGGAACAACGCAAGGCCTTGATCGCTGCGGGACGCAAGGATAGCCGCGAAGCGATGCGTCACAAGCCGGAGTCCATCATGGACGTCAACCAGGATGCCGTGCGCGCGCTGTTCGCCGAGAGCGGAACGACAACCATGATCCATGGCCATACGCACCGGCCGGCCCTGCATGACGCTGACGGCTATCGGCGTTTTGTTTTGCCGGACTGGGATTGCGACTGCGATACACCGCGCGGCGGATGGATTGCGTTGTACGAGGGCGGCGCGATTGATCGCATCGGCCTGGACGGCCGTCGCATCAAATAGATCGCAGGCCGGGACATGTCCTGGCAATAGCCGTGCGAACAAGCCGGGCGGCGCTCCGCCCGGCCTGCAAACCACATTCCTTATTCGAACTGTTTCTTGAACTGCGCAAACTGTTGCGCGAGGTCGGCCACCGCGTCACGCAGCCGTGCGACCTCCTGCTCCAGTTGCTCAATGCGCCCTGCCCCTGCGGCAGCCGCCGGCTCGGCGCCGATCAGCTCTTGCAGCTCCAATGCCTCCGCACCGGCAAACAAGTGCATATAGCGCGCTTCCTTGGTGCCGGGGGCTCGCGCCAACTTCGCTACCAGCGGCGGATATTTGTCGATCAGAAATTGCAAGCAGGCCTCGACTTCGGCCACGGATTGGAAATCGTGCAGCCGTCCCGAGCGGCTGCGTATTTCACCGGCGGTTTGCGCGCCGCGCAGCATCAGCAAAATCAACACCGACAGCTTGTCTTGCTCGAGCGACCACTTGGAGCGCATGCGATGCTCGTATTTCCGCACGCGCGCGCCGGCCTGGCTGACCTCGGCGATGAGCTTGCGCTGCTGCAGCCGGTCCAGCGCCTCCTGCACCGTGGTTTCGGAAATCGACATCACCGGGTCACGACTCGATAGCTGATTGCAGCCGGTGGTCAGGGCGTTGAGTGAGAGCGGGTAGACGTCCGGCGTCAGCATTTCCTTCTCGGCCAACACGCCCAATACGCGCATTTCAAACGGATCGAGCAATTCGCCTGCGGATTCTTGTTCAGTCATGATGTCTTTTCAGTGTGCGATTGAGCGTGCGAAGCGCGGCAAGGACGGCGTCATTCCACCAGCTTGTTAAGCGTTTCCGAATCGAGCTTGTTGATTTCGGGGACGGTGTCGCAACAAAGCCCGGCGCTCTTCAAGATGCCCACGATGGTATTGATCTGCTGTTCCTGCGCCGCCACGTGATTGACCAGGCCGTGGATCGCGGTCGATAGCGGGTCCTCCTCGCCATTGGGCGACACGCCATAAGCGGCGAATACACGTGCCGCCGCCTCATCGCGCATCTTTTGCACGTCGCGCCTGACGATGTGCGCGGGGTTGCCCACCGCGGTGGCACCGGCCGGCACCTCCTTGACCACGACCGCGTTGGAACCGATCTTGGCGCCCTCGCCCACGGTGAACCCGCCCAGCACTTGCGCGCCGGCGCCGACAATGACCCCACGCGCCAGCGTGGGGTGACGCTTCGCCCCCTTGGAGAGCGAGGTGCCGCCCAGCGTCACGCCCTGATAGATGGTGCATTCATCGCCGACCTCGGCCGTTTCGCCTATCACGACGCCGAAGCCGTGGTCGATGAACACGCGCCGCCCTATCGTCGCGCCGGGGTGGATTTCAATCGCGGTAAACCAGCGCGCAACTTGCGAGGTGAAACGCCCGCACCATCTGAAGCCATGGGTCCAGAACCAGTGAGACACGCGATGCAGGGTGATGGCATGCAAGCCGGGATAGCAGGTCAGCACCTCCCAGGCGGAACGCGCCGCAGGGTCGCGCTCCATGATGTTGGCAATATCTTCTCGTAGTCTGCTGAACATGATCATCGACTCAAATTTGAGGACAGGGTAACACAGGGAAACAAGCGGCGGGCGGCGCGCGCAGGCAGGCGCGCCGTCGCTTCAACAACAGTAGGCGTGACAACAAGCGCCCGGAACCGGGCACAGGGAAGAGGAATGGAACGTCATGAATGCATCATATCACTTGACCAGGCGCTGCCGCCTTGCCTCATACAGGCAGACGCCGGACGCCACCGATACGTTCAAGCTTTCCACCGAGCCGAACATCGGGATCGAGACCAGCACGTCGCACGTCTCGCGCGTCAGGCGTCGCATGCCTTCCCCTTCGGAACCCATGACCAGGGCCGCAGGTCCGGAGAAATCGGCTTCATACAAGCCCTTTTCCACATCATCCGACGTGCCGATGACGAGGATATCGCGTTCCTTCAATTCGCGCAGCGTGCGCGCCAAATTCGTCACGGTGATATACGGCACCGATTCGGCGGCACCGGAGGCGACCTTGGCTGCCGTGGCATTCAAACCCACCGCCCTGTCTTTGGGCGCAATCACGGCATGCGCACCGGCGCCATCCGCCACGCGCAGGCAGGCGCCCAGGTTGTGCGGATCGGTGATGCCGTCCAACACCAGCAGCAAGGGCGGGCCATCGATGGCGTCAAGCAACTCGTCGAGATTGCGCGCCAGAGACAATTCGCCGGCTACGGCCACCACGCCTTGGTGGCGCCGCGTGCCGACCATCTTGTTCAAGCGCTCTTCATCGACCTGGATGATGCGCACGCCGGCGGCCTTGGCCGTGCGGATCAAGTCGCCCATGCGGCGGTCTTCACGGCCCGCATCGACGTAGATTTCCTCGACAGACGAGGCCTCATGACGGACGCGGGACGTGACGGCATGGAAGCCGAATATCATTTTGCTTTTCATCAGCGTTTCTTCTTCACTGCTTTCGAGTAGGCACGGCTTTGCCTCGGTGCCCGCTCGGACGATGTGGATTTGCCGCGCTTGGACTTGGCATTCTTGCCGGTTGTCTTGGCTGCTTTGGCCGCTGCCGCGGGAGGCTTGGGCGGGGCCGCGGCCTTGACGCGCGCCTTGCCGGCAGCGCCACGGCCCTGCTGTTCGACTTCGGCACGCCGAGCCTCATTCTTCAACACGGTGCGTATGCCAGGCTCATGCACCAAGCGCAAATCGATCTTGCGCGCATCGAGATCGACGCGGCTGACCTGCACCGTCACGCGGTCGGTCAACTGATAACGGATGCCGGTGCGCTCGCCGCGCAACTCGTGACGCGCCTCATCGAACTGGAAGTAATCGGCGCCAAGATCGGTCACATGCACCATGCCTTCGATGAACAAGGCGTCGAGTTGCACGAAGATGCCGAAGGCGGTGACACCGGAGATAGTGCCGGTGAATTCCTCGCCAAGCTTGTCGCGGATGAAGTAGCACTTGAGCCATGCCTCGACGTCGCGCGAGGCCTCGTCGGCGCGCCGCTCATTGGCCGAGCAATGGATGCCCAGGGCTTCCCACACGGCGACGTCGGCGCTGGGCTTTTTTTGCGGCTTGCCTTCGGCTCGGTCCTGTGCCTGTTTGCGGCGCGCCGCCGGCGACAGCATGGTGTTCAAGCCGCCCATGTCCATGCCTTTGGGCTCATAGCGCTTGCCTTGCAGGATGGCCTTGATGGCGCGATGGGTCAGCAGATCGGGGTAGCGTCGGATCGGGCTGGTGAAGTGGGCGTAAGCCTCGTAGGACAGACCGAAGTGGCCGATGTTGTCCGGGCTGTAGACTGCCTGCTGCATCGAGCGCAGCAACATGGTCTGCAACAGCGTGGCATCGGGCCGCGTCTTGACCTTGGCCATCAGTTCGGCATAGTCCGAGGCGGAAGGCGTGTCGCCGCCGCCAAGGTTCAAGCCGACTTGCTTCAGGAAGGTCTTGACCTGGTTCAGTTTTTCCTTGGCCGGCGGCGCGTGCACGCGGAACATGCCCGGATGCTTGTGCCGCTCAAGCAGGTCGGCGGCGCAGACATTGGCCGCCAGCATGCACTCCTCGATCACCTTGTGTGCATCGTTGCGCGTGCGCGGCAGGATCTGTTCGATCTTGCCCACGGCATTGCAGACGATATAAGTTTCGGTGGTTTCGAAATCGATCGCACCGCGCGCGTGGCGCGCCGCCAGCAGCGCCTGGTACACCTCGTACAGATTGAGCAAGTGCGGCACCAGCGCCGGCTTCCTGGCTGCTTCGGTGCCCTTGGTGTTGGACAGGATGGCGGCGACTTCGGTATAGGTCAGGCGCGCCGCCGAGTGAATTACAGCGGGATAGAACTGGTAAGCCTTGATCTCGCCCTTGGCAGTGATCACCGCGTCGCACACCAGCGTGAGGCGGTCCACGGCGGGATTCAGGGAGCACAAGCCGTTGGACAGCTTCTCCGGCAGCATGGGAATCACGCGGCGCGGGAAATAGACAGAGGTGCTGCGCTCGAGCGCATCGACGTCGAGCGCATCGTTGGGCTTGACGTAATGGCTGACGTCGGCAATCGCCACGATCAGGCGGAAGCCGTTCGAGCGGCCGATCTTGCATGGCTCGCAGTAGACGGCATCGTCGAAATCGCGCGCGTCTTCGCCGTCGATGGTGACGAGCGGCACGTCGCGCAAGTCGACGCGGTCGTTCAAGTCCGCTGGACGCACTTCGGAAGGCAGCTTGGCCGCGAGCTTCTTGGCCGCCTCGGAAAACTCGTGCGGCACGCCATACTTGCGTACCGCGATCTCGATCTCCATGCCCGGATCGTCGATATCGCCGAGCACTTCGACGATCTTGCCCATGGGCTGGGTATAGCGTGAAGGCTGCTCGGTCAATTCGACCGACACCACCTGCCCGGCCTTGGCCTTGCCGGGCGAGCCGGCCAATAGAATGTCTTGCCCGATGCGCTTGTCTTCCGGCGCCACGACCCAGACGCCGTTTTCATTAAGCAGGCGGCCGATGATGTGGCTGTTGGCGCGCTCGACGACTTCGACGATGGTGCCTTCTGGACGGCCGCGCCGGTCGGTGCCGCTGATGCGCACTTGCACGCGGTCGCCGTGCAAGACTTTTTGCATTTCCTTCTCGGGAAGGAAGATGTCGTCGCTGCCGTCGTCGGGGATCAGGAAGCCGTAGCCGTCGCGGTGGCTCGATACCCGGCCTTCGACGAAGCTGCTCAGATTGGCGAGGTGGAATTTGCCGTTGCGGTCGGGCTTGATCTGGCCGTCGCGCTCCATGGCGTTCAGGCGGCGGTTCAGTCCGTCCATTTCATCTTGTTTTACGCCCAGCGCCTTGGCGATGGAGGCCGTATCATGCAAGCTGGTTGCGGTACGGAGAATGCCGAGAATGTCCTCTCGGCTGGGAATCGAATATGGGTATTGGCTCAAATGATGATTTGTTGATTGTTATGGATATTACGTGGGCAGTGCGGTTACACCAAGCGGGAACGGGGAATATGATCCTGCCTCCCACTTGCCTAGTGTACCGGAAGCGCAGAGCTTTTACCTAATGTGCATGATCTCATCTAAAAACATGAAAGATACTGTTTGACATTCCAAATTTCTGCGCTATAATCTTGTTCTTTCGCAAGTCACCGCGAAAATCAATGCAGTAGTTCAGTTGTGAAAGCAGTGCCCACGTGGCGGAATTGGTAGACGCGCATGGTTCAGGTCCATGTGCCGCGAGGTGTGGGGGTTCGAGTCCCTCCGTGGGCACCATAAATTTTCCGCTGTATTCACCTACTCTCTTTTTCCCAGACCATGGAAATGGCCTTCCCCGGGGGTGTGCGCCTGGTCATTTGGGATCTCGACCAGACCTTCTGGCGCGGCACGCTCGCCGAGGGCGGAGTTTCCTGGATCGACGAACACGAACACGTTGTCAAGACCCTCGCCGCGCGCGGCATCGTCAGCTCCATCTGCTCCAAGAACGACATGGCCCATGCCATGGGCGTGCTGCAAGAGCGCAATCTCGATTCCTATTTCATCTTCCCCAGCATCGATTGGACCGCCAAGGGTAGTCGCATCAAGGGTATTATCGAGAACGTGCAATTGCGCCCGGAGACGGTGCTGTTCATCGACGACAACCATTTGAACCGCGCCGAGGCCGCCGGGCTCAACCTCGGCCTGAACGTCGCGAGCGAACAGATCATCTCCAAGCTGCTCGACCATCCACAATTTAGCGGCAAGGATGACAGCGGGCTGACGCGCCTGGCGCAATACAAGCTGATGGAGCTGCGCAAGCGCGACGCTTCCAGCTCGGGCGCCAACGAAGACGATTTCCTGCGCCACTCGGGCATCAAGGTCTTCATCGATTACGATCTCGAAGGCAATCTCGACCGCTGCGTCGAGATGATCAACCGCACCAACCAGCTCAACTTCACCAAGAAGCGCCTCTCGCCCGATACAGAGCAGGCGAAAAAAGAATTTTTGGCAGAGCTGCGCGATGCACGCGTGCAGGGCGGACTGATCCATTGCCGCGATAAATACGGCGACCACGGCTACGTTGGCCTTTACCTGACGTCGGAAGGCCGCGCGCTCAAGCATTTCCTGTTCTCATGCCGCGTACTTGGCATGGGCGTGGAGCAATGGCTTTACAAGCGCCTGGGCAAACCCTGGCTGCAGATCGAAGGCGAAGTGCTGTCCGACCCGCGCGACGAGAGCCGCGACGTCGACTGGATCGAGCTTGCCGCCGACAAGGGAGAAAGCGAAGCCGAGACCGACGCAACAGCGGCCGAAATGAAGATAGACAAGTTCTATGTACTCGGCGGCTGCATCATGGAAAACATCGGCCACTATCTGCAAGTGTTTTCCAAGACCGTGATCCACGAAGGCAACGAACGGCGCGACGGCATGGACTTCCGCCGCACGCATACCAGCTATCTCGCCTATGGCGACTGGCTGCCCGATAGCATTTTCTTCGACGCGGTGGCGCGTCTGGGCTGCCGGCGCGAAGACTTTGCCAACCGCATCTTTGAAGCCGACGAAAAATCAGCCTTGGTGCTGAGCTTCTGGTATGACCAGATTTCGCCGCTCTACCGCCACCGCGCCGTGCCTATCGAAATGCCCTTCCTGATTGACGGCATCCGTTGGGACGAAGACGTGACGAAGAAGCAGTTTCACGAGATGCCGGCCGACTTCCGGAGCGGCGTGAACGCGGAACGCATCTTCCATTACTTCAAGAACAACTTTATCTACAACGGCTATGTCAATCCCGGTTCCTACAAGAACCGCGTGAATGCGATATTGAACCGCATCCACGCCGGCATTCCCATCTTCCTGCTGGACTTGCCGGGAGCCGACGAGGAAAAGTGGAACGAGCGTCAAGTCCACCGCGACATGATCGACGCGATCAACGGCGTGCACAGGGAATTGGTTGCGGAGCGCCGCAATATCATCCTGATCGATCCGCTGGAGTTCGTGCTGCAGCCGGAAGACCGCATGGATTGGTGGCACTTCGACCGCAAGGTCTACTACCGCATCTTCCAGCGTATCAAATCGCTGATCTCGGCCATGTAGGACCGGAGGAAGTTGCAAACTTCCGCCTCGCTGCTACACTGAAATTGTGCCACGATACGAGGGAGCCGAGCCAATAACCCGGCTTGAAAGCCATGCTAGTTCTACTATTGTTGCAAGTCGCCGCTTGTGCAGCGCTCGTGATCTATGGCCTGTACATGGATCACCCGGATGCGCATCCGGTGAAAAAGCTTGTGGCCTGGAGCCATAAACTGCGTCGCCATTGAAGGCACCCGCCAGTGTTGGCGGTCGGAGATAACCGGCGCCTTTCGGGCGCCGATCCCTCGTTGTTTTCCCTTACTCCCCCGCCTGATCCTTGCCCTCGCCGCGCTTCATCCAGCGCGTCAATTGGTGCGGGCGCAAGCTGTCGTACTCTTCGAACGGCTGATGGATCCAGGGATTGGTCGGCAAGTATTCAAGATAGAAGTCCGGCTTGATCGAAGAACAACCCTTGCACCAGATCACAGCCGACTTCACTTCGGTCACGGCCAGGAAGTGCTCCTTCACATGCTTTTGCACCTCGCCCAGCGTGACGCCGGAATCGACCAGGTCATCCACCAGCAAGACCCGGCCGGCCAGGCTGCCCTTGGTCATGGTGATGAATTTGGCGATATCGAGCGAACCGCGCACAGTGCCGGCTTCTTCACGGTAAGAGCTGGTCGAGAGGATGGCCAGCGGCACGTCGAAAATGCGCGAAAACACGTCGCCGGGACGCAAGCCACCGCGTGCCAGGCACAGCACCTGGTCGAATTTCCAGCCCGACTCGTGCACCATCAGGGCCAGCTTTTCGATGGAACGGTGATAGGACTCCCACGAGACCCACAGATGTTGGTCGCTTGACTCCGGCAGCATGCCTTTCTCCCCTACGATTGCAATCGGCACCGCCTTCCTGGCGCTGCCTTTGTTTTGCAGGATTACTTAAACGGATGACGCAGAACGATGGTCTCTTCCCGGTCGGGGCCAGTGGATACCATGTCGATCGGCACGCCGACCAGTTCCTCGATGCGCTTGATGTAGGCGCGGGCATTGGCCGGCAGCGCCTCCATCGACTTGGCGCCCACGGTGGTTTCCTTCCAGCCCGGCATGGTTTCATAAACCGGTTCACAGCGGGCGGCATCTTCAGCGCCGACCGGGAACACGTTGAGGCTCTTGCCGTTGAGCGTGTAACCGGTGCACAGCTTGAGCGTTTCGAGGCCGTCGAGCACGTCGAGCTTGGTCAGGCACATGCCGGTGATGCCGTTGATTTGCACGGAGCGGCGCAGCAAGGCGGCATCGAACCAGCCGCAGCGGCGCGCACGGCCCGTCACGGTGCCGAATTCGTGGCCGACCGAGGACAGGTGGCGCCCGACACCCTGCTCCGTGGACAATTCCGAGGGGAAGGGGCCGGAACCGACACGCGTGGTGTACGCCTTGGTGATGCCCATGATGTAGTGCAGCATGTTCGGGCCAACGCCGGCACCCGCCGCGGCATTGCCGGCCACGCAATTGCTCGAGGTGACGAAGGGATAGGTACCGTGGTCGATATCGAGCAGGCTGCCCTGCGCGCCTTCGAACAGCAGGTTGGCGCCGCCCTTGTAGGCGGCATAGAGGTCGCTCGACACGTCGGTGACCATGGGCTTCAAGCGCGGCACCGTGGCCAAGGCATCGTCGTAAGTCTTTTGGTAATCGACTGCGGGCGCCTTCAGGTATTGCGTCAGCACGAAGTTGTGCAGGTCTAGGTTTTCGCGCAGCTTTTCGGCGAAGCGTTCTTCGCACAGCAAATCCGACACGCGAATGGCGCGGCGCGCCACCTTGTCTTCATAGGCCGGGCCGATGCCCTTGCCGGTGGTGCCGATCTTGGCCGCGCCTCTTGCCGCTTCACGCGCCGCGTCCAGCGCAGTGTGGTAAGGCAGGATGACCGGGCAGGCTTCCGACACTTTCAGGCGCGAAGCCACTTCAATACCGGCCGCTTCGAGCTTGTCGATTTCGCGCAGCAGATCGGGCACGGACAGCACTACGCCATTGCCGATGTAGCAGGCCACGCCGGCGCGCATGATGCCCGAGGGAATTAGCTGCAGTGCCGTCTTCTTGCCGTCGATCACCAGCGTATGGCCGGCATTGTGGCCGCCCTGGAAGCGCACCACGCCTTGCGCATGATCGGTCAGCCAGTCGACGATCTTGCCCTTACCTTCGTCGCCCCATTGGGTACCGATGACGACGACGTTTCTCGCGTTGCTAGAGTTTGACATCTTGTTGCCTATATCAAAAATGAAATTCCTGGTGGAAAGCAGGGGTTATATTTTTTTGGCAACCCAGCTTCCATTTTCCTTGACCAATGCCCGGTCGCAATCGAATTCTTCCTGGTCGTTTTCGTGGCCAGGAAGGCTTTGGATGACGATTTCGCCTGCTTTGCGCAATTCCACGATTTTCTCACGCAAATCGGCTTCGCGGCCCCATGGCGCGCGAATTGCTGTCTTTCTTTCGGCAATCGGCAACAGCCGGGCCAGTTCGCGCAAATCCAGCGAGAAACCAGTCGCTGGCCTGGCACGGCCAAAGGCTTCGCCGACGTGGTCGTAACGGCCGCCGCGCGCCACGGCATTGGGCAGGCCGGGCACGTAGAGCGCGAACATGGCGCCGCTTTCATACTGGTAGCCGCGCAAATCGGCCAGGTCGATCGTGACAGCCGCCCCACCGGCCAAGCCGACCAGGATGTCGAGGTCTTC
>DASVYZ010000597.1:0-1569 GCA_036391935.1 Burkholderiaceae bacterium
CGCATTGCGGCGTTGCGGCGCTTGCTCAGGGGGCCACCCTGTGCGGCGCGCCGCGCCTTGCACTGCATCCCTTTTCGCTCGAACGTGCATGCCAAACAGATCATAAACAGGCTCTTATTCCTCGAGCCACAACAAGCCGGACTTCCCGCGCGACACCGGCCCGGCGCCGGCCTGCCTGAGCACAGGCCGCGGCGCCTGCGCCGCCCCGGCTGCGGGAACGGCGCGCACGGGCTGGTCCCGCAAGCGGAAGAACGCGATCGCCTGGCTCAGCATGCGTGCCTGTTCCTGCAGGCTGTCCGACGCCGCGGCCGCCTCTTCGACCAAGGCCGTATTGCGCTGCGTGGTGTCGTCGATCTCGCCCATTGCCTGATTGATCTGGCGGATATCGCCGCTTTGCGCGCCGCTGGCGTCGGTGATACGGCCGACGATACGCGCCGCGTCTGCCGAAGATCGCGCAATTTCCTGCATGGTAGTACCGGCCGAGGCCACGAAGCCGGCGCCGGCATTGACCTGGGTCACGGTTTCCGAAATCAGAATCTTGATTTCCTTGGCGGCCAGCGCCGCGCGCTGCGCCAGCGCACGCACTTCGCTGGCCACCACGGCAAAGCCGCGGCCCTGCTCGCCGGCGCGCGCCGCCTCCACGGCGGCGTTCAAGGCCAGGATATTGGTCTGGAAAGCGATGCCGTCGATGGCGCCGATGATGTCGACGATCTTGTCGGCGCTCTTCTTGATCGAATCCATGGTCTCGACCACGCTCGCGATGCCGGCGCGGCCGCGCTCGGCCACGGCAGCGGCATTGTCCGACAGCCGGCGGGCAGCGCGGGCATCGTCTTCGCTTTGCTGCACCACGCGCGCCAGATCGTCCACGGCGCCGGCGGTCTTGGCCAGCACCTCGGCCTGCGCTTCGGTGCGGCTCGACAAGTCGGCATTGCCTTGCGCGATTTCGCGCGAGGCCGCGTCGATGGAAGCAATGCCTTCATGCACATGGCCCAGCGTTTCCTGCAGATTGCCGTTCATGGTCTTCAAGGCTTCGAGCAATTGCCCGATCTCGTCGCTTTGCGCGATGTCGATCTCGGCGCGCAAATCGCCCTGCGCGACTCTCTCCGCCAACGCCACCGCATGCCGCAACGGCCAGACGATGCTGCGCGTCAGCAGGATGGCCAGCACCAGGCCGGTCGCGATCGCCAGCACCCCTAGCCCGACGATCAAACCCAGGCTGGTGCGGTAGACGTGCGCGGCATCGGCGGCCATGGCCCTGGCATGCTCCTTCTGGTATTCGAGCAGCTTGCGCATGGCGCCGAGGTAATCCTTGAACGTCGCGTCCATCTGCGTGCCGATCAATTGCTCGACCTCGACCGTCTTGCCCACATCCTTGAACTTGAACACGCGGGACCGCACCTCGAAATAGGCGGCGCGGCTTCGCACGATGGTGTCGAACAGCGACTTTTCATCGCCATCCATGGGAAGGGCTTGCAGCTTTTGCTGCAGGTCCGCAGCGATCTTGTCGCCTTCCTCGAGCTGTTTCTGGAAATATTCGCCGGTTTCCAGGCTGTCGCTCTTGGCAATGGC
>DASVYZ010000598.1:0-2451 GCA_036391935.1 Burkholderiaceae bacterium
GGTCTCGACATGGAACTGCAAGCCCTTCAGGGCAAAGTCATCGACCAGCTTGGCCCTGACCTTGGCCGTGATCACGCTGTCGTCGATTACCTGGCCGGTGCTTTCGCGGTCAGACGTCGCGGCACAGCCTGCGAGCAAGACGGATGCGACAAAAAACGATAATTTGGCGGATTGCATGATGGGGCTCCATGTTGTTTTGCTTTTCGCTTCAGACCTGTGCAGATCGTCGAAGTTCCACTTCTCTTGCATCAATGCAATTCGGTTGGCCTGCACCAGTTTGGCGCGCTGCGGTGGGCTGAAGCGGCGCGGATGGGCTATCCTATAGGGCAATTTTGAAGGAGAGCATCATGTTGGAAAATCTGCAGGCGACTCCCGGCGATTCGCTGATCGCCTTGATGGGCGCCTATCGCGCCGACCCGCGTCCGGAAAAGATCGACGTCGGCGTCGGCGTCTACCGTGACGAGCAAGGCCGCACGCCGGTCATGAAAGCGGTCAAGGAAGCCGAGCAAATGCTGTTCAACGCGCAAGAGACCAAGGCTTACGTCGGCTTGGCCGGCGATTTGCGCTTCAATGCGGCGCTGGTCGAGATGGTATTCGGCGCCAATGCCGCGACCTTGGGGGACCGCGTGCGCGCCGTGCAAACCACGGGTGGCTGCGGCGCCCTGCGCGCACTGCTCGACCTGGTTGCGCTGGCGCGGCCCGATGCCACGGTCTGGGTCAGCGACCCGACCTGGCTCAACCATATCCCGCTGGTCAAGTCGGCGCGCCTGAAGCTCGCCACCTATCCCTATTACGACAATGCCAATAGCAAGGTCCGCTTCGAAGAAATGAGCGCCTGCCTGGCACAACTGGGGCCGTCCGACGTGGTGTTGCTGCACGGCGCCTGCCACAATCCCACCGGTGCCGACCTGACCGAAGAGCAGTGGGACAGCATCGCCGAACTGGCCGAAAAGCGCGGCTTCCTGCCCTTCGTCGATCTGGCCTACCTCGGCCTGGGCCGCGGGCTGGAAGAAGATGCCTACGGCGTGCGCCGCATCGCCGAGCGCGTGCCCGAGATGCTGGTCGCCGTGTCATGTTCGAAGAATTTCGGCCTGTATCGCGAACGCACCGGTTGCGCCATGCTGCTGCATCGCCAACCGCAAACGGCGCAACTGGCCTACGACAACCTGCTCGTGGTCTTGCGCGGCAATTACTCGATGCCGCCCGACCATGGCGCGGCGACCGTGGTCGGCGTGCTGTCCGATCCCGGCTTGCGCAAGTCCTGGGAAGACGAACTCGGTGCCATGCGCACGCGCATCGGCGAATTGCGCGCAGCCGTGTCCGCCCAGTTCCGCGCCAAGCTCGGCAATGGGAAGTTCGACCATGTGGCCAAGCAATACGGCATGTTCTCATTGCTGGGGCTTTCGGCCGACCAGGTCAAGATCCTGCGCGAACAGCATGCCATCTACATGCCAGGCGACAGCCGTACGAATGTGGCCGGTTTGCAGCAAGAACAGATCGCGCGCTTCGTCGAAGCCGTCGTGTCCGTCTGCCAGTAAGCCGGGAGGCGGCATGAAAGTCTGCATCATCGGCGCCGGCGCTATCGGCGGCTTCATCGGCACCAAGTTGGCTCTGAAGGGCCAATGCGACGTGAGCGCGATCGCGCGCGGCGCCACGCTGGCGGCATTGAAGCAGCATGGCTGGCGCCTGCAGCAGCAGGGCGAGCTGTTGAGCGTCCCGGCGCGCGCTGTCGAAACCGCCGCCGAACTCGGCGTGCAAGATGTCGTGGTGATTGCAGTCAAGGGCCCAGCCCTTGGCGCCGTGGCCGATTCGATTGCTCCCTTGCTCGGGGCCGGCACCATCGTGCTGCCGGCCATGAATGGCGTGACCTGGTGGTTCGGCGAAGGCTTGCGCGGCTTGGGCTGCGCCCCGCTGGAAAGCGTAGATCCGGGCGGCCGCATCGCCGCGCGCATCCCGCTTTCGCACGTGATCGGTTGCGTGGTGCATGCCAGCACGTTGACGTCCGAACCGGGCTTGGTGCAGCACAAGATGGGGCAGGGCTTGATCATCGGCGAACCCGCAGGCGAACCGCGCGAGCGCACGCATCATTTGGGCAAGCTGCTTGCAGACGCCGGTTTCGACGTCACGGTTTCATCGAACATCCGCTACGACATCTGGTATAAGCTCTGGGGCAACATGACCGCCAACCCGGTCTCCGCCCTCACCCACGCCACCGCCGACCGGCTCCTGGACGACGAACTCGTCCTGGCCTTCTGCCACGCCGCGATGCGCGAGGCCGCCGAGATCGGCGCCCGGATCGGCTGCCCGATCACCGAGACGCCCGCCGACCGCACCGTGGTCACCCGCAAGTTGGGCGCCTTCCGCACCTCGATGCTCCAGGACATGGAGGCCGGGCGGGAGTTGGAGCTGGACGCGCTGGTCGGCGCGGTCCGCGAGATCGGCCGCCTCGTC
>DASVYZ010000599.1:0-1818 GCA_036391935.1 Burkholderiaceae bacterium
ACGGTTTCGGTCGGGCGCACCATGCCAAGCTGCGTTTCGAAGTGGCGGTAATAGGCCGTCTTCAGCAAGCGATTGCTTTCGGTATAGAAGCGCGACTTGACCGGGCGGCTGTTGCCGGTGTCGATCCACATTTCGATGTGATGATATGTCACGTCCGGAGAAGTCGCCGCCAGCGCCAGCTTGTAGCAATGGCGCGCTTGCCGGTCGCCATCGGTCACGTCTTCCTCACCGAGCAATTGCGCGCTGTAATCCTTGGACAGGTTGACCGTGACCACGTCGCCATTGGCCGCCTGCCCCAGCAGGCGCTGCTGCGGCGAAATGCGGATGCTGGCCTTGGACGACGGATCGTAAAACCATAAGTCATTGCCGGCCTTGAGCATCAACTTGTCGGCATCGCGCGCCGGTGCCGCGAAGCGGATCAGGTTCTGGTACTGGCCGCCGTTCTTCTCCGCCTTGGCATAGACGATCAGCGTGTTGCCGTCGGTTTGCTTGCCGTCGCGGAATTCGGTCAGCGTATTGGTCAGCGAGAACGGCTTGTCGGGGTTGCGCACGGCGTCGCTGGCGGCGAGGATTTCCTGCGCCGAAGGCGCGGCATGCGCGAGGTCGCAGGCAAACAGCAAGGCGAAAGCGAAAAATGTTTTACGCATGGTGCCCCCTTAAACGTGACGCAGCGCGTCGACGATATTCATCCTGGCCGCCCGTGCGGCTGGCAGGAAGGCCGACAGCATCGCCACCACGATCAAGCCGATTGCCGTGCCGGAGATCAGCCGCGTTTCGCCCCACACGCGCACCGTCAAGGGCACGGGTTCGACACGCCCAGGCGGCAGCCAGGTCAAACCGGCGTGATTGATCGCGTAGGCGATGCCGAGCGCGATCAGGACACCGAGCGCCGCGCCGATCACGCCGAGCAGCAAGCCCTCGCAGATGAACAGGCGTCGTATGCCGTTGCGACGCAGGCCGATCGCGCGTAGCGTGCCGATTTCCACCGTGCGCTCGACTACCGCCATGCTCATGGTATTGCCGACCGTGAACAGCACGATGGCACCGATCAAGACCGCGATGAAGCTGAACAAGGCCGCGAACATGCCGATGCTCTGGCCGTAGAAAGGGTTCAAGGTGGTGAATTCCTGGATTTCCAGCGGCTGATCCTTGAAGGTCGTGGCAAGCAATTGTTCCAGCCGGGCGCGCGCCGCCGGCATCTGGCTCGTGTGCCGCAATTGCAGCACGATGGCCGTCACCTGCGGCGCCGCGCCGCCATAGACCAGGCGCTGCGCCTGTCCAAGATGCATACCGATGAAGAGGTCGTCGAATTCCTTCACGCCCTGGTCTTCCGCCTTGACCACGTTCAGGCTGGCGACATTGGGCGCCCCATGCGCGTTGGCGGCCAGCATTTCAATGCGCGTGCCGCCCGCTTTGGCATCAAGCGGCGTCTCTTGCGCGGAAAGCGCGGCAATGTCGTCCGGCGCCGCCTTGCCCGCCTCTTCCGGTTCGGGGATGGGCGCATTCTGGCAATCCTTGACTTGCAGCGGCGCGCACAATTGCAGCACGCGCGCCACGCCGTTGCCGATCACCACCGAATCTTCCGAGGTGCCCGTCAAGGGGCCTTCGCCATTACCGCGGCGCGGAAATTGGTAATCGTTCCACTTGCGCATCACGTTCTGGTTTTCCACCACCACGCCGGTACCGAGCACGGTTCGCGACACGCCGGCGGCGAAGTTGCCCGCGATGCCGCCCAGTTGCAGCGTCGGCGTGACCACGGTCAGCATGGGCGCCAGTTCCGGATCGGCCTTGATGGTTGCAATGATCTTGTCGTAGCCG
>DASVYZ010000600.1:0-7364 GCA_036391935.1 Burkholderiaceae bacterium
GCCGGTTTCCCGCAAGACCTCTGCGATCGATTGCACCAAGTCGGGCTGGGCGAACTGGCGTGCCGACAGATTGACGGCTATGCGTAGCCCCTGCAAGCCTCGTTCGCCGGCCCGATCCCAGGTGGTGATTTGCTCGCAGGCGCTACGCAACACCCAGTGCCCGACCGGCACGATCAAGCCGGTTTCCTCTGCCAGCGGAATGAAGCGCGCCGGCGGGACCAAGCCCATTTCGGGATGGCGCCAGCGTATCAGCGCCTCGGCGCCGATCACGCGGCCGGTCAGCAGATCGACCTGGGGCTGGTAGTGCAGTTCGAACTCCTGCCGTACCACCGCATCGTGCAGCGCTTCCTCGATGCGCATGCGTTCGATGAGCCGCTCGTTCATCTCGGCCGTGAAGAACTGGAAGTTGTTGCGTCCGGTTTCCTTGGCGCGGTACATGGCCATATCGGCGCGCTCGATCAGCAATTCCGCTGTTTCGCCGTCGCTGGGAAAGACCGCGACGCCCATGCTGCAGTTGAGCGAAAATTCCTTTTGCTCGACCGGGATCGGGCGCGAGATGGTTTGCATGATGCGCTGCAGGGTGCCGGCCGACAACTTGCCGTCGCCCGCCTCGGGAAGGATCAGCACGAATTCGTCGCCGCCCAGGCGCGCCACGGTGTCGGCTTCGCGCACGACGGCTTGCAGGCGCTCCGCCACGGCCAGCAGGAAGGCGTCGCCGGCTTTGTGCCCCAGGCTGTCGTTGACCATCTTGAAGCGGTCGAGATCGACGAAGACGACCCAGATCTCGTGGTCGCTGCGCATGGCCTGGGCGATGGCCTGGTTCAGCCTGTCGTGCAGCAGGGTGCGGTTGGACAGGCCCGTGAGCGAATCGTGCGTGGCCTGGTATTGCACCTTGGTTTCCAGGCGCTTGCGTTCGCTGATGTCGCGCATGATGGCCACCACGCCGTCTTCCACCTGCACCACCTGGCGATAGAGCCATTCGGCGCGCAGGGCGGCATCGGCGTTGTGCCATTCCCTTTCATTGGGCTTGCCGGTTGCGGCCACGGCGATCAGGTCATCCAGGAAGTGGTTGGCCCGGATGTTGGGAAACAGTTCGGTCAGGGTTCGGCCCATCATCCAGCTCTTTTGCAGGCCCACCAGTCTTTGGCCTTGCTGGTTCACGTCGCCGACGCGGAAATCGACGATCGTGCCGTCCGCATCGAGTACGTTGTGCAGCACGTAGAACGCATCGACACTGCCTTCCGAAGCGGCGTGATAGGTTTGCTGGATCTTGCGCATGTGGCGCCGGCTGGCGTTCAACTGGCTCGTCAGCCGCGACAGCACGCCGGCCACGGCAAGCAAGAGCAGGCTGGCAGCGCCCGCTTCGAGCAGGTAATTGCGCCGGTGCCGGCGGAACTCGGCGAATTGCTCGTCTTCGGCCAGCCCCGCCACCGCGATCAGCTGGCTGCCGGGAATGCGAGCCATGGCCGTGTAGCGGTCCACACCGTCCCAGGTGTCGTATTGCAGCGTGCCCATGCCGCCATACCGGCCGGCGATCGTGCGGATGGCGACCGGCCGGCCGCCGGAACGCACGGCGTCGCCGCTGCGCATGACCAGCACTTCGCCTAGCGGCCCCAGGAGGCCCAGCGCGCCGCGTTCGCCCAGGGTGGCATGTTCGTAGCCGCTGGTGAAATAGGCGGGGTCGACGGTGATGACGACCACGCCGGCGAAGCTGCCGTCGGGGAAATTGAGGCGCCGGCTGAAATGCAATTCCCACTGGGCTTTGTCCGCGTTATAGGTCGAGTCCCCGACATAGGGCTTGCCGGTGTCGAACTGGAGATGGGCCTGGAAGTAATCGGTTGCGGCGATGTTCGCCTCCCTGCCCAGCCCACCCTTGCGCGACGAGGAACTGTCGATCAGCCTGCCGTGCGCATCGGCGATGCGCACGTCGAACACCACCGACGAGGGCAGCAAGCCCTTGTCGCGCAGCTCGGTCAGCGAGAAGCGGCTTTCCTCGAATTCGGAAGCGAATTTGACCACCTTGAGCGTCTGGTCGATCGCGCCCAGGTTGCGCGTCATTTGCGCCGTGTAGGCTTCGAGCAGTTGGCCGCTTGCATGGGCTGCGTTTTCCTCGGCCGCGTCGCGTTCGAGCGTGATCACGCTCCAGGCCGCCCCCCAGATCACGCCCAGCACGAGCAGGGCGAGCGAGCCGAACAGCAGCACGCCTTCCCGGCCGGCGCGCCAACGCGGCGCCTGGCCGGCGCTTTCATCCGTCGTCATTTCGGATATCGGCTCGGCGCGCATCGTTCTATCGGACCGACAATACCGTCTTGACGCTGGCATCGACCGCGCTCTTGTCGATATAGCCGATGTAGTGCGGATTGTTGGCCACCAGTTTCTTGATCCTTTCCGAATCGGCGATTTCGCGCGGCGGTTCGCCCTGGCCGGTGAAGATCATCTTCGACCAGTAGGCCTTGAGCAGTTCGGGCGTCTTGCCCGTGGTCTTGCCGTAGAACTCGAGGCGGATAGGCGAGCCTTCGGCCTGGTCAAGCGGCACGACGGCGGCGCCGCCGGGAAAGACGGCGCTTTTGCACAGGAAGATGTCCGATACCTGCGCCGGCGAGAGCGCGACGACGGGCGAATTGGCCGCGACGATGACGACGATCTCGGCCTTGCAGCTCAAAGAAGCGCATACGGCCAGGCCGGCCAGGCATCGTCGGGTGATTTTGAAGAATCGCATGGCGTCTCCTCAAAACACGAAATCGAGCGCCATGCTGCCCACGGCGGCATGGCTGCCGCCCATGCCCGGCTGGGTGTTCTGGAAATCCCCCGGTGAACCCTGGCCCACGCGGATCAGATCGAGCTGGGTCTTGAGCGCGGCATTTTTCATGAAATCCCAGCGCAGGCCCAGGGAAACCCTTTTTTGCACCGCGATCCGGGCCAGGAGCGAATTCAGGCCGTTATCGAGCGCCGCCACTTCATAGGCAAGCTGCGGCGGCAGGCCGGCGGCCGGGAGGCCGGGGTCGCTGCGATTGCTGTCGGCCTCCACCCGGGCGTAGGTGGCATAGGGAGTCCATTTGCCGCTGCGCCAGCCGGCCGTGACGTAGCCCGCGCTCTTTTCTCCCAGGAAGGAATGCGTGTTGGTGCGCCCCAGTTCCGCCATCAGGAACCAGTTGCCCGGATCGTAGGCGGCGCCGATGCCGGCGAAGGTGATCGGCGTGCCCTGGCCGGCGTATTCGTCGGCGATCGCCGCGCCCGGCGCGCCGAATTGCGCAAAGCCGCCGAACAGCGCATCGGTGTAGGGGATGTCGAGATCGAGCCTGGCGCGCATATAGGTCACGCGCACCGTGGCCGGGCCGTATTCGAACGTATCGGTCAGGGCGCGCATGGCGCTGAAGTCGACGCTTCCGCCCTGGGGGATGCGGATGTGGCCGCCGCCGAATGCCGCCTGCACCGTATCGCTCGCTTCGCCGATATGCAGGCGGTAGCGCAAGTCCAGCCCGTCGCTCTCGGTGATGGGGATCAGGTTGTACAGCTCGCCCGGTGTGCGCACCCAGGGGATCGCATAGCCGACCTTGCGATAGTCGGCCGTCAGGAAGGTCGGTGGGGCGATGCGCCCCAGACGCACGCTGAAGTCCGGCGTGGCCTGGTATTTGACGTTGGCCCATTCGATGCCGGGGCGGAAATCGCCCTGGTAGTTCTGCTGTATGAGCACCTGCAGTACGGCCGACCATTGCGCATTGAAGGTGGCCGTCGCCTGCAGCCCGAGGCGGCTGTCCACGTCCGCGCTCCAGCGATGCGTATGCCCTGCGCCCTCGGCCTGGAGATAGTCGGAGACGAAATCGCCCTGATCCTGGTTCGAATGGACGACACCCGCCGTGCCGTAGCCGGCAAAGGAAAACAGCTGCTTATCGAGATCGTCGGCCTGCGCCGGCGCGGCCGGGATGGAGGCCAGGATAGCAGCCATCGCGCCGCTTGCCAAAGAGGAAATGTGTTTGCGTAGCATGATGCACCTTTTTCCGCCGCCATTGGAAGGCGGGGCCATGCTGAGCCGCATGTGTCGCTTCTTTCTTGCATTACAGCATGAAACACATGGCCCTGTCAGCGGCAAGCCGCTCCTCGCCACCATTGTTGACAATTGGTGGCTGGATTCCAACGGTTCTGCTGGTATTCCAGCAATAGCTCGGGAATCAAAGCGTCGAGATGCTTATTGAAAAAGCAATGCTGGCTGGCGCGAGCAATGCCGACCGGTTACAGCACAACAGGCTGCTGCTTGGTTCTTGTTATCGGCCGGTTGCGCCAACCTTTGGTCACTGGCGTGGCAACCAAATCAGGCTGGCCGAACGACGCCGGCCTGGAGCGAAGCGCTTCCTTCCCGCTCCAGTTCGGCCATTTCGGCATCGCTGAACACCCGCGAGCGCGTATGGAAAGCCTTGCCTTCCGGCCCCTCCAGCGAGAAGGTGCCGCCCGTGCCTTCGATCACGTCGATGATCAATTGCGTATGCTTCCAGTATTCGTATTGCGCGGCGCCGATGTAAAACGGATAGCCGCCGATGTCGCCCAGGTAGACGTCGCCCGCGCCTATGGTGATCTCGCCGGGCAGGTAGCAGTTGGCTGCGCTGTTGTCGCAGCAGCCGCCGGATTGATGGAACATCAGGTTGCCATGCTTCCTGGCCAGTAGCGCGATCAAGTCCAATGCTGCGTCGGTGGCGATGACTTTGTCTACCATGTTGCTTTCCTTCTTTAATGACAGGTGCCGATCGTTGCCCGCAAGTGGAAGCGACATTCAGGGACCCCTCTCCCGCAAGGGGAGAGGGGAGCCCGGACATCAGAAAAAACCCAACTTCTGTTCGCTATAACTCACCAGCAAATTCTTGGTCTGCTGATAATGATCCAGCATCATCTTGTGCGTTTCGCGTCCGATGCCGGACTCCTTATAGCCGCCGAACGCCGCATGCGCCGGGTAGGCATGGTAGCAATTGGTCCAGACCCGGCCGGCCTTGATCGCGCGTCCCATGCGGTAAGCCACATTGCCGTCGCGGCTCCATACGCCGGCGCCGAGGCCGTACAGCGTGTCGTTGGCAATGGCCAGCGCCTCGGCCTCATCCTTGAAGGTGGTCACAGCCAGTACGGGACCGAAGATTTCCTCCTGGAAGATGCGCATCTTGTTGTGGCCCTTGAACACGGTCGGCTGCACATAGTAGCCGTCGCCGAGGTTGCCGCTCATCTTGGCGCGCTCGCCGCCGATCAAGACCTGCGCGCCTTCCTGCTTGCCCAGATCGAGGTAGGACAGGATCTTGGTCAATTGCTCCTTCGAGGCTTGTGCGCCGATCATGGTATCGGTGTCGAGCGGGTTGCCCTGCTTGATCGCGGCGATGCGCTTCAAGGCGCGGTCCATGAAGCGGTCGTAGATCGATTCGTGGATCAGGGCGCGCGAGGGGCAGGTGCACACTTCGCCCTGGTTGAAGGCGAACAGCACCAGGCCTTCGATGGCCTTGTCGAAGAAGGAATCGTCTTCGCGCGTCACGTCGGCGAAGAAGATGTTGGGCGATTTGCCTCCCAATTCCAGCGTGGCCGGAATCAGGTTGTTCGCCGCAGCTTGGGCGATCAGGCGGCCCGTGGTGGTCGAGCCGGTGAAAGCGATCTTGGCGATGCGTTTCGAGGTCGCCAGGGGCACGCCGGCTTCGCGCCCGTAGCCGTTGACGATGTTGAGCACACCTTCGGGTACGATGTCGGCGATCAGGTCGGCCAGCACCATGATGGAAACCGGGGTCGATTCGGCCGGCTTCAACACCACGCAATTGCCCGCGCCGAGTGCGGGCGCCAGTTTCCATGCCGCCATCAGGATGGGGAAGTTCCACGGGATGATCTGGCCCACGACGCCGAGCGGTTCATGGAAGTGATAAGCCACGGTACTTTCGTCGATCTCGCTCAGATGGCCTTCCTGCGCACGCACGCAACCGGCGAAATAGCGGAAATGGTCGACCGCCAGCGGGATGTCGGCATTCAGGGTTTCGCGCATCGGCTTGCCGTTGTCCACCGATTCGGCATAGGCCAGCAGTTCCAGATTCTGTTCGATGCGGTCGGCGATCTTGAGCAAGACGTGGGCGCGCTCGGCGGCCGAAGTGCGGCCCCACTTGTCCGCGGCCTTGTGCGCCGCATCGATGGCCATATCGATGTCGCGCGCACTGGAGCGCGCCGCCTTGGTATAGGTGCCGCCGGAAATCGGCGTGATCACGTCGAAATACTGGCCCTCGGCAGGCGCGACCCATTTGCCGCCGATGAAATTGTCGTAGTGGGATTGGTACTGGATCTTGGCGCCGGCGGCGCCGGGGGCGGCGTAAAGCATGGTGTCTCCTTAGCGGTTGTGAGTGTTTGCTGCGCAGATCGTATTTGCACATCGCGTGCCAGCCTGGCCACGCGGCCAAGTGCTTGATTCGGCGGCATGTTTTTTGCGCCGGCGTGGCTCCGGTGTCACGTTCCGGTTGATCCAGATCAAACAAAGTGTCACGAAGTGACACAGGAGGCCGAATTGCCCCCCGTTTCGCTTGCACGCCGTCATGCAGACCTTATACTGGCCACACATATCTCGGAGAGTCGGGCACGTTTTCGGCACATTTTTCGCACCGGCAAATCTCCGGAGGAGACAGGCAGTGAACAATCACGGGATCAAGAGTTCGGGCCATGCGCTGCGCCATGCGCGGCACAGCCTGATCGAGCGTGGCGTCGTGCCCGGCGAAGCCATCGATGCGGTCGTTGCGCGCTCATGGCAGCGCTGCCTCGATGAAGGCTTGGCGCCGGTCGGCCGCCTGGCCGAGGTGCCGCACCTTTCCGCCGCCGAACTGGCGCGCGTGGCCGAGCGCGAACATGAATTGATCGCCCATGCGCGGCCCGTGATGGAATATGTGTTTTCCCAGACGCGCGATTCGGGCAGCATGGTGGTGGTGGCCGACCATCGCGGCGTGCTGCTGCACGCCCTGGGCGATGCCGGCTTTCTGGCACGCGCCAACCGCGTGCTGCTGGCGCCGGGCGCATCATGGCAGGAACAGTATCGCGGCACCAACGCCATCGGCACGGCCCTGGTCGAGGGCGCGCCCGTGGTGGTGCACGGCGGCGAGCACTACCTGGAGCGCAACGGCTTCCTCACCTGCGCCGCCGCGCCGATTGCCGCACCCGACGGCCGCGTGCTCGGCGTGCTCGATATCTCGGGCGACCATCGCAGCCGCCACCCCCATACCTTCGGCCTGGTGCGCGCCGCCGCGCAAATGATAGAAAACCGTTTGTTCGATGCGCGCCACGGGGAAGGCATGCGTTTGCGCTTTCATCCGCTCGATGAAGGCATAGGCACGGTGGCCGAAGGCGTGGCCGCGATTTCCGAAGACGGC
>DASVYZ010000601.1:0-2095 GCA_036391935.1 Burkholderiaceae bacterium
GCCTGTTATGGACTCCGCCAGGGGGCGCGTTCGCGTCAAAAGGGATGCAGCGCTAGGCGCAAGACGCGCCGCAGTGCGAGCCACTGCAAGCGTCGGATGGCCGCCCCATTGCAACAACGCGCGGCGCCCTTTTGACGCGAACCCTCCGGGCAGCCCCAGGAAAGGCTTGCCTACGTCGTTGCAGCTCCTTGCCGTAGCACCGCTACGACGCGTCGCTGCGCCTAGTATTCGGGCCTTTCCTGGAGCTGCGCGCCCCCTGCCGGAGTTCATAACAGGCTCTGGGCGAGGACATGTCCGATTTATAATTCGGATATGTCTCATACTTTCTACTGGCACGACTACGAAACCTTCGGCGCGCAAGCCAGGCGCGACCGCCCCTCCCAGTTCGCCGGTATCCGCACCGACGCCGAATTGAATGAAATCGGCGAGCCGCTGATGGTCTATTGCAAGCCGGCTCCCGACTTCCTGCCGGACCCGCAATCCTGCCTGATCACCGGCATCACGCCGCAGATCTGCCTTGAGCGCGGCGTGCCCGAGCATGAGTTCGCCGCGCGGATCGAACGCGAACTGGCGCAGAACGAAACCATAGGCGTGGGCTACAACACCATACGCTTCGACGATGAAGTCACGCGCTTCCTGTTCTGGCGCAACCTGATCGATCCCTATGCGCGCGAATGGCAAAACGGCTGCGGCCGCTGGGATGTTCTGGACATGGTGCGCACGGCCTTCGCCCTGCGCCCGGAAGGCATCGAATGGCCTACGCATGAAGATGGCCGTGCCAGCTTTCGTCTCGAGCAATTGACTGCCGCCAACGGTCTGGCACACGACGCCGCTCACGATGCCTTGTCCGACGTGCGCGCCACCATTTCGCTGGCGCGCCTGATCCGCCAGCGCCAACCCAAGCTGTTCGATTTCTGCTTCTCCCTGCACAAGAAGGACAAGGCGGCCGAGGAAGTCGGCATGCCGGGGCAGCGGCCCTTCCTGCACGTATCGGGCATGATCCCGGTCGAACGCGGCTGTGCGGCGCTGATGTGGCCGATTGCCATGCACCCGACCAACAAGAATGAAATCCTGTGCTGGGACCTCGCCTTCGATCCGGCCGAACTCGATAGCCTCGATGCGAAGACCATGCGCGCACGCCTGTTCAGCAAGAGCAGCGAGTTGCCCGAAGGGATGGAGCGGCTGCCGATCAAGTCGGTGCATCTGAACAAATCGCCGATTGCGATTGCCAACTACAAGCCCTACCTGCCGGTGCTGGAGCGGCGCTGGCAATTCGATGCGGCGCTCGCAATGAAGCATGCCGAACGCGCGGGCCGCCTGCGCGACCTCGCGCCCTTATGGCGCGAGGTGTTCCAGCGCTCGAACGAAGCCGCGCCAGACGTGGATGAAGACTTGTATGGCGGCTTCGTCGGCAACGGCGACAGGCGCTTGTTGACGCAGTTGCGCAAGATGGCGCCGGCGCAACTGGCCAAGGCTAATCCGGCATTCGACGACGCGCGGCTGGAGGAAATCGTGTTTCGTTATCGCGCGCGCAACTTCCCGTCCAGCCTCAATACGGAAGAACGTCAAAAGTGGGAAGAATGGCGGGCGGCGCGCCTGATCGAGGGCGCGGGCGGCGCACGCAGCGCCCAGCAAATGTTCGACGAAATCGACGGCCTGCAGGAAAACGCCGACGAGCGCGGAGAAGAAATCCTTGGTGCCTTGTACGAATACGCAGAGATGATCGTGCCAAGCTGAGGCACCTCGCAGTTTATGAACAAAAGCACAATTTCATACGAAAAATCATACACTTACTGTGACAATTGGAGAATGATGCAGCGCGCAATTTCGATTACAATACGCGCCATCCATCCACCCGGCAGGCCGCTGGCTTGACCGGACACCGGCGCTCCCGACTGCGCGCCGGCGCTACATTGAGGTTGTCATCATGTTTGCAAAGTGCAGGATTCTGCTCGGCCTTTTCGCCCTGGGCGCAACGTTTGCGGCACACGCCGACATCACCGGTGCCGGCTCTTCCGCCGCCAAGCCACTCTATAGTCTGTGGGCCGAAGAATATGCCAAGAGCGGCAACCCCAAACTCGACTATCGGCCGGTC
>DASVYZ010000602.1:0-3430 GCA_036391935.1 Burkholderiaceae bacterium
GGTGCTGTGCCCTTATTTCGTGCCGACCGGCATTTCGCAATCGCATCGTAACCGTCCGTCCGACATGCAAAACCAGGGCGGGCCGACGAAGAGCCAAAAAGTGGCGCAAGTCATGTCGGATAAGGCCGTCAGCTCGGGCAAGGTCAGTGCCGCCGAGGTGGCGCAGCGCACCTTCGAGGCCATTCGCGCCGGGCAGTTCTATATCTATTCGCACCCGGAAGCGCTGGGCAACGTCCGCGAGCGCATGGAAGACATCGTGAACCAGCGCAACCCCGGCGACCCCTACGCCGCCGCGCCGCAGGTACGCGAGCGTTTGAAGAGCGCCTTGAAGCAAGGCTGAGCCATCATGGGCGCCATCATACGTGACGGGCAATACGCCGAACTGTCCAACGGCACCACGCTGCACTACGCCAGCGCGGGCGAGCCGGGCAAGCCCCTGATCCTGTTCCTGCACGGCTTTCCGGAGTTCTGGTACGCCTGGCACGAGCAATTGGCGGAATTCGGGCGCGACTATTACGCCGTCGCCCCGGATCTGCGCGGCTTCAATCTGTCTTCCATGCCAACCGATGTGGCGGCCTACAAGGCCAGGCATATCGTCGAGGACATGCGCCTGTTCACCGGGCAGCTCGGTTACGACAAGTTCGATCTCGTCGGGCACGATTGGGGGGGCGCGGTGGCGTGGAACTTCGCCATCGCGCTGCCCGGCTTGTTGCAGCGGCTGATGATGGTCAATTCGCCGCATCCTTACCTGTTCATGCGCGCCCTGGCGCACGATCCGGCCCAGCGCAAGTCCTCGGAATACATGAACTGGCTGCGCGCCGAAGGCTCGGAAGCGGCGTTGGCCAAGGACGGGTTTGCCTTGATGGACGGTTTCTTCAACGGCATGGGCCAGCCGCCGGCAAAATGGTACACGCCGGAACTGCGCGAGAAATACCATGCCTGCTGGGCGCGCGGTTTGACCGGCGGGGTCAGCTATTACCGGGCTTCGCCGCTGCATCCGCCCACCGAGGATCATCCCGGTCCCTTGAAGCTCGATCTCAAACCCGAGGACTTCCGCGTCACGGTGCCGACGCTGGTGATCTGGGGTGAGAACGATATGGCGTTGCCCAAGACCCTGGTCGACGGCATGGACAACGTGGTGCCGGATTTGCGCCTGGTGCGTGTGCCCGATGGCACGCATTGGGTGATCCATGAGCAGCCGGCACTGGTGAATCGCTTGTTGAGAGAGTTTTTGGCCTGAATCGAGACGAGAAACCCATGGCGCGCGAAGATTTCAGCTTTTTTCACCGCTTGCGCGTGCGCTGGTCGGAAGTCGACATGCAGGCCATTGTTTTCAATGGCCACTATCTCAACTATTTCGACGTCGCCTTCACGGAATACTGGCGCCGCACCGGCTTGCCCGACGTGTTGCAGCAAGCGCGCGACGGATGCGAGCTGTTCGCACGCAAGGCCACGGTGGAATACCACGCGCCCGCGCGCTTCGACGATGAACTCGACATAGGCGTGCGTTGCGCCGCGCTGGGCCGCTCTTCGCTGCGCTTCGTCATGGAAATCCACTGTGGCGACGCGCATCTGATTTCCGGCGAGCTGGTCTACGTCTATGCCGAAACGGCGGTACGCCGGTCCACCGCCATTCCGCCCGCCTGGCGTGCGACAATATCGGGTTTGGAAACAGTCAAACCCGAATCGCCGTGAAAATCGAAATCCGTACCGGCCCCTGGACCGAGCAGCAAGCTGCGGCACAGGCGATACGCTATGCCGTATTCGTCATCGAGCAAAAAATTCCGGTCGAACTCGAATGGGACGATATGGATGCGGTTTCACTGCATGCCGTGGCCTATGACGAAAATGGCATCAGCATGGGGACCGGACGCTTGCTGCCCGATGGTCACGTGGGCCGCATGGCGGTGAAAAAGAATGCGCGCGGATTCGGCGTGGGCGGCGCCTTGCTGGATGCCTTGGTCGAACTGGCGCGCCAGCGTGGCGACAAGCGCGTGGTGCTCAATGCCCAGGTCGTCGCCGAACCGTTCTACGCGGCACACGGTTTTGTGCGCAGCGGCCCGGAATTCCTCGACGCTGGAATTCCGCACATCGAAATGGCTAAAGACCTATGACTTCGGCGCTTGCCGGTCGCCGTACAGCATCGTCACATTGATGCGCCGGTTTTCGTAGCCCGGCTTGAAGCGGTAATCGTCGGTGCGGTGGAACAGATTGGAATTGAACAGCACCACGCGGTTTTGCCTGTGCGGCACGACGTAAGGCTGGGCGCCGGCATTTTCCAGAAACTCGGCGATCAGGCCCGGCTTGCTGTTGTAGTCTTCGAAATCCCATTCCAGCGGTGCCTCCTTATCCCACACGACGAGTCCGCCGCTTTCCGGCGACAGATTGGCTTCGTCCGGCGTCAGCCAGAAATTGACGTTGACCGCGGCAAAATCGGCGTGCGCCGTGATCCCGCTTTGTTCGCTGTCGTACTTGTAGGCCCAGAGACCGTTCAAGCGATGCTTGCCGATCACCTTGGCCAGGGCCAATCGCGATTCTTCCGCGATTTGCGCGATCAGGGGCGAAATGAAGCCGTCCTCGCAAGTGCAGCCGACATAGCCTGCTCCGTAGAGGAAGTCGAACCAGATGGTCGATTCGAGGCAGAAGCGGCGCAATCCGTCGAGCGCCTCCGGCTTGAGGAAATTGTCGAAATAAATCATGCCGGGACCGTTGGCGTAATAGTCCTGGGCGATTGCATCCCAATCCTGGTCCGGATTGATCGCGCCTCCCGGGAGAGCCGGTGCGCTGTAAAAGTGGAATAGCCGGTTGTAATAAGGCGCGAGTTTGGCGCGCAGCGGTTCGGGAATGCGCGACAGCGGCGTGCCGAATTCCAGATCTGTTGCCTTCAAGGCCTCGGCCAGCGCCTTTTGTGCCGGCCACGCGCGGGGATCGAGCAGATTGCGCTGCGCCAGATACTGCAGTTGTTCCGCGTCATGGGCCAGCTTCGACAATGTGACGCGCGGATCGTCGATGTCGAGCGGTCCCGGCTGGAAGTCCAAGCCGCGCCTTGCCTGGGCCGCTTGCTGGAAGGGGTTGACGGCATCGGCGAAACGGCCGTACAGCTTGATCATGTTGCCGATGTTATAGCTGGCGCGCCAGAATCCGGGATCGAATTCGTGCGCCATCTGGTAGCGCTGCAAGGCTTCGTCGTTGCGGCCGGCAAGCTGCATCGCCACGCCGAGGCTGTTGCAAGCCTTGGCCGAGCGGGGCTCCAGTTCCAGCGTCTTTTCGAGATGGGCGACGGCAGGCTCGATATTCCCGTTTTGCAGATGCAGGTAGCCGAGCATGAAAGACAGCTCCGCCGTATCGGGGCGCATGCGAACACCGGTTTCCAGAAATTGTATGGCCGAACGATAGGAGCCATGCGCCAGCGCCAGACGAAACGCCAGCG
>DASVYZ010000603.1:0-1508 GCA_036391935.1 Burkholderiaceae bacterium
GGGCCAGCACGGCGGCGATCGCCACGCGCTGGCGTTCGCCACCCGAAAGCGAACGGAGATCGCGCTCGGCCAGATGCGCCACGTCGAGCCTGGCCATGGCTTCATGCGCCGCCATCTGATCGGCATCGGATTCCCAGTAGCCGCTTCCATGATAGGGATGGCGTGCCGCCAGCACGGCTTCGCGCGCCGTGTAGGAAAAAGCGTCATTCCTGCCCTGGGGCAGATAAGCCCGGGTGCGCGCCAGTTCGGCCAGCGGCCAATCGGCGACAGCGCGCCCATCGATCGCGACGCTGCCCCGCTCGGGCTTGCGCAGCCCCGCCAGCGCGCGCAGCAACGTGCTTTTGCCCGCGCCATTACGTCCGACCACGAGCCAGCATTGCCCCGCTTCCAGCGACAAATCCAGGCCGCTCAGCAGCTTGCGCTTGCCGATTTGCAGATCGAGGCCGCGTATTTTCATCATTGGTTCATCGCCGCCGGTGAATATGATGCAGTTGCAGCAGGAAGATCGGCACCCCGATCAAGGCAGTAATCACGCCGACCGGCAATTGCTGCGGCGCCAGCACGCAGCGGGCCAGCGTATCGGCCAGCACCAGGAAACTGCCGCCGGCCAGCGCGGCCGACGGAAACAGAAGGCGATGATCCGGGCCAAAGGCGAAGCGGCAGGCATGCGGCACGATCAAGCCCACGAAGCCGATGCTGCCGGCCGTGCTGACCGCGCTGGCTGTCAACAAGGCGGCGCAGAAAAACAAGGCTTGGCGCAAGCGCGCCACCGGCACGCCAAGCGCGCCGGCATGGTCGCCATGCAGGGCCAGCACGTTGACCGCGCGTGCCGCACGCCAGGCAAAGGCCAACGCCAAGCCCAGAATGACGAACGGCAAGGCGCGCAACGGCGCGCTCGACAAATCGCCGATCAGCCAAAACACCATGCCGCGCAACCTGCCCTCCGGTGCGACCGACAGCATCAGCGTGACCAGGGCGCCGCAGCCTGCCGCCACGATCACGCCGGTCAGGAGCAGGAGCGAAGTGTTGCCTTCGACCATGCCGCCGCGCAGATCGCGGTAAGCCAGGCCAAACAGCAACAGCGAGACAGCCATTGCGCCGGCGAAAGCCGCCGCATCGACCAGCCAGACCGCGGAAAACAACAGGATGGCAAGCAAGGCGCCCACCGAGGCACCGCCCGAGATGCCCAGCACATAAGGTTCGGCAAGCGGGTTGCGCAGCAAGGCCTGCATCATCACGCCGGCCAGCGCCAAGGTCGCGCCGACGGCGAACGCCGTAGCGGCACGCACCAGGCGCAGCTGCAAGAGCGTGGCGGCAAGGTTGCCGGTGTCGCCATGCAGCATGGCACGCAAACCGCCGAACAGCTCCGCCGGGGCCAGCGCAACCGAACCGACCGCGCCTGCCGCCAGCACGGCGGCAAACGACAGCGCGAGCAGCAGAGGCAGGTACAGGCCCGCCTTTTTCCTGACTCCGATTCGTTCGCCCGCCCGTTCGTCAGCGGCAATGCC
>DASVYZ010000604.1:0-2425 GCA_036391935.1 Burkholderiaceae bacterium
CGGCGCAGTCGCGCTTCGCTTATTGTCTCCCTGCCTTTTGCGCCTTACGGCCTTGAATAGGCGGGATAGACGAGAAGCATCAATGCAACTGCCGAATCCGCAAAGCCAGATGCAAGCGATCCGGCACCTCAAGCTTGCCCAGGATCACGCCGACATGCGCTTTGACCGTGCGCTCGGTGATACCAAGCTGGCGCGCCACTTCCTTGTTGCTGGCACCGGCGGCAACCGCGCGCGCAACTTCCCATTCGCGGTCGGTCAGCTTCTCATGCCGGCCGTTCTTCAAGGAGGATTCGGCATCAACCGGCGCGGGCGGCAGCCGCGAGATGCCGACCAGCAGCCGTTCCATCAGCGACTCGCCTATCCACAAGCCGCCTTCGGACACCACGGCAAACACCTGTCGCAGCACGGCTTCGCTGGCATGGCTGTTGCAATAGCCGCGAGCACCGGCGGAAAAGGCTTGCATGCCTTCGTCATCCGCTGGCGTGTCGGACAATACGATCAGCACCGCATCAGGCAGGTGGCGCCGCATGGCTTGCACCTGCACTGCTACCGGTACGCCGGCCTGCAGGCGCAGCCACGCGTAGTCGGCAGCGAATGCACCGGACAGTACCCGCGCCGGCACGGCTTCGGCCAGCGGGAAGGCGTTGCGCCAGCGCGAGAGCATGTCGCCGGTAGCGGAAATGAACAGATGCTGCAATGCGGCCATCGTCCCCTCAGCGTTCCGTGAACGCCGCCTGCTTGGCGCGCAGCACGGGTTTCAACAGGTAGGACAGGATAGTCTTTTGCCCCGTCACGATGTCGACCTCAGCCACCATGCCGGGGATGATGGGCAGGTTGTTGGCCAGCGATGTCTTGTCAGTGGTCACGCGCACGGTGTAAAACGTATTGCCGCGCTCGTCGGTCACCGAGTCGGCGCCGATCAGATCCACTGTGGCATCGAGCCCGCCATAGATGGAGAAATCATAGGCGGTAAACTTGACCATGGCTTTTTGCCCCGGGCGCAGGAAGGCGATGTCGCGCGGCGCCACCTTGGCCTCGAGGATCAGCTTGCCTTCGAGCGGCACGATTTCGACGATGTCCTTGCCCGGCTGGACTACGCCGCCCACAGTATTGACCAAGAGGCGCTTGACCGTGCCCTTCACCGAAGAGCGGATGGCGGAGTGCTTGACGCGGTCGTTCAAGCCGGCGCTGGTCTGCGTCAAGGCATTCAGCTTGGCTTCGGTCTCGGAAAACTCCTTGCCGGCGTTGTTGCGGAAATCGAGTTCGACTTCCTGGATCTTGCGCGTGGCTTCGCCGATGGCGGCCTGGGCACGCTGGATCTGCGCCGCCGCGATGTCGCGTTCGCCGCGGAAACGGTCCACGTCGCGCTGCAGACGCAGCACTTCGACTTCCGACACGGCGCCGGAAGCGAGCAAGGGCTTGGTCACGTTCAATTCCTTGACCGTCGATTCATACGCTTGCGCCGCCTGTGCTTCCTTGGCGCGCGCCTCGCTCAATTCCTGCTGGCGCTGGCTCTGCTGCTGGCGCGCTATCGAAATCTGGGCCTGCATTTCAGTGTTTGCGCTCTCGTAGAGCTGGCGCTCCTGCTCCACCGTCTTCGGGTCTTCGGCCGCCACGTCGGCCGGCGCCTCGAAGGGTTTGCCTTCGCGGATCGCATACAGGCGCGCTGCCTTGGCCGCGAGCGAAAGGTATTCGGAACGGTTTTCCTTGAGCGAGGACTCGAAACGGGTCGAATCGACTTGCAGCAATATCTGGCCCGGCAGCACGGTGTCGCCTTCCTTGACCATGATCTGCGACACGATGCCGCCGTCCAGGCTTTGCAGCACCTGCAACTGCTGCGAAGGGATCACCTTGCCGTCGCCCTTGGTGACTTCGTCGATATTGACGAGGCCGGCCCAGACCACGAAGATCACGATGGCCGCCAGCAAGGCGCGCACCAAGATGCGCGCGCGTATCGGTTCCTGCTCGATGATGACGCGGTCGGCATCGCCCATGAAATCCTGCTCGGCCGGCGCTTCGCCTTCGTTCCAGCGCGCGAACAGCGGATCGAGGTGCCTGTCCGCGCGCAGGCGGATCGCTTCCATCATGCGCACGATGAGGCGCCCGGGTTTCATCAGCCTGCTCATGATGCCCTCGTCACCTGGCCCGATTGCAGCGCCGCGATCACGCGGTCCTTCGGGCCGTCGGCCACCACCACGCCGTCATCGAGCACGATGATGCGGTCTGCCAGGTCCATCAGGCTGGTGCGGTGGGTTACGATGACCATGGTCTTTTGCTCGGCGAACTTGCGCAGGCGTTCCTTCAAGGCGTTTTCCGAGGAAAAGTCCATCGCCGAAGTCGGCTCATCGAGCAGCAGCACGGCCGGATCGAGCAGCGCGGCACGCGCGATCGCAATCGCCTGGCGCTGTCCGCCCGAGAGCGATTC
>DASVYZ010000605.1:0-6950 GCA_036391935.1 Burkholderiaceae bacterium
TCATACCGACAGAAGCGTCATCTTCAGACAATCGTCGCCATTCGCATAGGCGAGCACGTTTTCATTCGTTGGCGATGTGAATGACACGCTCTAAGCTGTATATCTCCGGCCATGATGAGGAGGGAACTGGCTATGAGTATCGATAACAAGGAATCACCGCGCCAGATTAACGCGACGCAATCCGCTCAACAGCGGGATTGCCGTACTGTGCCTTTTGATGAATTGAAACGGCAATTGGGTCTCAACCTGATCGAGGCAGCACGCGACCGGTTCGGCAGCGAGGCCTATGCTTCGCTGATACGCTATCGCCGTTGACCTCGACTCTTTCCTAGAGGGATTGAAACGAAAATGAAACATGCCAATCGCGACGTCCGACAAGACGCGTCACTTGCAGATTTGATGACCGTTGTGCCGATGACGGCCGAAGCTTATGCCGCGTTGCTGCGCAAAAAGATTGCCAACCGCCGCGCGATCGAAGATCGCCGCATGGCCGCCCAGGTGCTGACCGAACCTTATGGCAAGCCTTCCTAGCGCCATGTTATAGCGCCACGTCATTGGATCCTGTTTGCCCCCGGTTTGGCGGGGAAGCGTTGCGCGTCTCCATTTTTCTGCTTCAAATCTTCACTTTCCTTGCCGTCTCGACGAAGGCGCGCAGGTAGTCGATATGCGCATCGGCTTCGCGCATGCCGAGGAAGATTTGCTTGGCAATGCCGCGCCGCCCCAGGCGCACCGCGGCAATATTCATGCGCGCGGCATATTCCTCGACCAGCCACAGGGGTAGGGCGGATACGCCGCGCCCGCTCTCGACCATCTGCAGCATGATGTCGGTCGTTTCGATGGTCTTGTGCTGTTTCGGCGCACAGCCGGCCGGCAGAAAAAAATGGTTGTAGATGTCGAGCCGGTCTATCGGCACCGGGTAGGTGATCAGCGTTTCTTCGCGCAGTTGCCGGGGCGTGACATGGTCCTTGCCGGCCAGTGCGTGCCCGGCCGGGACCACCAGCACCTGTTCATAGTCGAACACGGGCAGGAAATGCAGCCCGGTCTTGAACAGGGGGTCGGGCGTGACGAGCAGGTCGATCTCGAAACCCAGCAGCGCCCCGATGCCGCCGAACTGGAATTTCTGCTTCACGTCGACATCCACGTCGGGCCAGCCGGACAGGTAGGGCGAGACCGCCTTGAGCAGCCATTGGTAGCAGGGATGGCATTCCATGCCGATGCGCAAGCTGCCGCGCCGGCCTGCCGCATATTGGCCCATGATGCGCTCGGCATGTTCGAGCTGCGGCAAGATGCGCTCGGCCAGGGACAGCAGATATTCGCCGGCCCGGGTCGGACGCAGGCTGCGGCCTTCGCGCGACCAGACATCGGTGCCTAGTTGCAGCTCCAGCTTTTTCATCGCATGGCTCAGTGCCGGCTGCGTCAGGTGCAGGGCGTCGGCCGCCGCCGTCAACGAACCCAGTCGTTCGACTTCGCGCACGATAGCCAGGTGCATGCGTTCTATCATATGAATGAAATTTATGGATTAATGAATTAATACCATTATATTTCATGAATGCAAAGCGCTACCATGGTCTCCGACTTGATTTAGGAGCTTACATTCATGGTTACTACGCACAATCTTGGATTCCCTCGCATCGGTGCCGGGCGCGAATTGAAATTCGCCCTGGAACGCTATTGGAAGGGGCAAGCGCAGCAGGCCGACCTGCTCGGCGCCGGCCGGCAATTGCGCGAACGCCATTGGGCCGCGCAGGCGGGCCTGGGCCTGTTGCCGGTTGGCGACTTCTCTTTCTACGACCATGTGCTCGATATGAGCTTCATGTTGGGCAACCAGCCCGAGCGCGTGCGCGGCTTGCATGGCAACGCGGTGGACAATTACTTTCGCGTGGCGCGCGGCCATTCGCCCGGCGACGATTGCTGCCACGGTGTGCATGCGGGGGAAATGACCAAGTGGTTCGACACGAACTATCACTACATCGTGCCGGAATTCTCCGCCGGAACGACATTCACACTCGACGCCGCGCCTTTGCTGGAGCAAGTTGCGGAAGCGAAGCGCACCGGGCGCAGCGTCAAGCCCGTCATCGTCGGTCCCTTGACTTACCTGTACCTGGGCAAGGCCAAGGACCATTCCGACAAGCTGGGCTTGCTGCCGCGCCTTTTGCCCGTCTACGCGGATTTGCTCCGGCAATTGGCGGGGCAAGGCGTGGAATGGGTGCAGGTCGACGAACCCATACTCGTTACGGAGCTGGGCGCAGATTGGCAAGATGCCTTGGAAACCGCCTACGAAGCCTTGCAGGCAAGCGGTGTTCGGCTGCTGCTGGCTACGTATTTCGGCCGGTTGAAAGAAAATCTCGAACTCGTGTGCCGCCTGCCCGTGCAGGGTTTGCATCTCGATGCGATCAACGCGCGCCATGAAATCGAGACCCTGGTGCAGCGCTGGCCGGCGGAACGTGTCTTGTCGCTCGGCGTGATCAACGGACGCAACATCTGGAAGACCGATTTGCATGCGACCCTGGAATGGCTTGAGCCGGTGCATCGCGTTTTGCAGGATCGGCTGTGGATTGCGCCTTCCTGCTCGCTGCTGCACGTGCCGGTCGATCTGGAAAGCGAAGCGGCACTCGACCCGGAAGTGCGTTCCTGGCTTGCTTTCGCCGTGCAAAAGCTCGAAGAGCTTGAGATTCTGGCCAAGGCGCTCAACCGCGGCCGCGCCTCGGTGCAAGAGGCGTTGATCGCCAATCATGCGGCGCTGGAAAAGCGGCGCCGCTCGCCACGCGTGCATAACCCCACGGTCAGGCAGGATGTGGCACGCTTTGGCGACGAATATGGCCGCCGTGCCGGCGCCTATGCCGAACGCGCCAGGCTCCAGGCGGCACAGCTCAATCTCCCGGCCTATCCGACAACCACCATAGGCTCGTTCCCGCAAACGGCGCACATCCGCCAGGCGCGCGGCAGGCTGCGCCGCGGCGAGATCGATGCGGCCGGCTACGACGCCTTGATGCGCGAAGAGATTGCGCATTGCGTGCGCGAGCAGGAAGCCCTGGGGCTGGACGTGCTGGTGCATGGCGAAGCCGAGCGCAACGACATGGTGGAATATTTCGGCGAACAATTGGAAGGCTATGCCTTCAGCCAGTCCGGCTGGGTGCAATCCTACGGCTCGCGTTGCGTCAAGCCGCCCATTCTGTTCGGCGATGTCCGCAGGCCGAGCGCCATGACGGTAGCCTGGATGCGCCATGCGCAATCGCTGACGGACAAGCCCATGAAGGGCATGCTGACCGGGCCGGTGACCATGCTCAACTGGTCCTTCGTGCGGGACGACCAGCCGCGCGCCGAAACCTGCCGCCAATTGGCGCTGGCGATACGCGCCGAAGTGCTGGACCTGGAAGCGGCCGGCGCACGCATCATCCAGATCGACGAGGCCGCGCTGCGCGAAGGCTTGCCGCTCAGGCGTGCCGAATGGGGCGGCTACCTGCAATGGGCCGTCGCGGCTTTCCGCCTCGCCGCCAACGGCGTGCGCGACGACACCCAGATCCATACGCACATGTGCTATTCCGAATTCAACGACATCATTGCCGCGATAGCGGACATGGATGCCGACGTGATCACGATCGAGACCTCCCGTTCGGACATGGAACTGCTCGATGCCTTCGTCGATTTCCGCTACCCGAACCAGATCGGACCGGGCGTATACGACATCCATTCGCCGAACATCCCGGACCAGGCCGGCATCGTGGCCTTGATGCAGAAAGCCGCCGAAAGGATTCCGGCAGAGCGGCTGTGGGTCAATCCCGATTGCGGCTTGAAGACCCGCAACTGGGAAGAAGTGCGCCCGGCCCTGCAAAACATGGTGGCTGCGGCGCAGGCGCTACGTGCCTCAGCGGCCCGGCCGGTGGCGTAGTTTTCCGGCCACGCGGTCGAGGAAGCTGCGGCCGCAGTGCAGTCCGAGGCGATAGTCGTGCCGCAAGGCGTCGAGCTTGCTGCCGAGCAGGCGGCTTTTGAGGGGGCTGGTCGGCGCGATTTCGATCACGGTCACGGCTTCGGGCGGGTTTTCGATGAAGCGGCGCGCCGTGCGGTAGCTTTGCAAGTGGGTGTCGACCATGGCCGCGGTTTGCTGCAGTCTGTCGTATTTCAGATGGCGCGGCAGCTTCAATTGCGCCTGATCGGCGCTGTGCGGCAGCGTGCGTACCACCACGATGCAGTCGCCGCCGTGCGCATGCGCCGCCGTTACCGGCAAGGCGTCGGAGACGCCGCCATCCCAGTAGTCCACACCGTCGATGTTGACGCCGCCGCGGTAGAACAAGGGAATGGCGCTCGACGCCTTGACCGCGTGCGGCAGCCTTTCAGTGTGAAAGGGCAGGTATTCGGCGGCAAGGTTGTCGCAGCGGCTGGCGCAGACGTGGAGCGAACCGCCGTCGAGCCGGCGCTGCGCCAGCTTCAAGTCAAGCGGAACTTCGCGATGCAGCGCTTCGAAATACCAGTCGAGGTCGATCAAATGACCGCCCCGGGCGAAGCGCAAGGGATCGAAAAAGGCGCGTTGCGTGGTATAGCGCAGGATGGCGTGGCGCCCATAGCCATGGGCGCCGCAGGCATAGGCCGAAATATTTTGCGCGCCGGCGGAAACTCCTACCATGGCGCGAAACGGGAAATAGTTGTTGCGCATGAAGCTGTCGAGCACGCCGGCGGTGAAGATGCCGCGCTGCCCGCCGCCTTCGCAAACGAGGGCCAGCTTGCGGTAGCCGATGGTATCGGCGGCGCCACCGGTGTTGCGGGTAGCGGCGCCGGTAACGGTGATGCTGAAAAGTGCCGAAGCGTTTGCCGGGCTGACTTGCTCTTCTGTTGCCATCTTCCTTCCCTTGCCGATTGACGAATCAAGTTGGACCGGTTGTTGCCGCTTTGGTTTCAGATATTCCTGCGTGCAGGATTCATGCCAAGCTGTCGGGAGAAGGGGAGCCTTGTTTCTCAATATTAAGCGTCTGTTACACTGACGGCTCATCCCGAGTATCGATCGATTCATGCTGACTTCGACGCCAGACATCTATCCAGCAGGCCCGCAAACCATCCCGGAACACTTGACCAAGCCCACAGCGCGCTACCGGCTCCAAGCCTGGATTGCGCTATTGTCGCTACTCAGCTTTGTCGTGCTGTATTTCGGGCTCGCATACTGGTTCGGCCATCAGGCATGGGCCATGGTGAACCTGGCCATCCGTGATCAGGAGCATGTATTTGTCGACCTCGTGGTAGCGGCGATTTCTGCGGCGCTGGCGGTGTTCCTGGTCAAAGGCTTGTTTTCCGTCAAGCAGGGCGCACAATCCGGCCACCTTGAGTTGCGTCCGGAAGAGGAACCCGCCCTGTTCGAATTCCTCTACAAACTGGCCGACGATGCACACGCGCCGCGGCCGCATCGCGTGTTGTTGTCCGAGAGCGTCAACGCCGCGGTGTTTTACGATCTGTCGATTGCCAACCTTCTATTTCCGACGCGCAAGAACCTGTTGGTCGGCCTGGCTTTGGTCAATACTTTGACGATAGCCGAGTTCAAGGCCGTGCTGGCGCACGAATTCGGCCATTTCGCGCAACGCTCAATGGCGGTCGGGCGCTGGGTATATATCGCACAGCAGGTTGCGGGCCATCTCGTATCGCAACGCGATGCCTTCGACAAGTTTGTCGACGGCCTGTCGCGCATCGACCTCCGCATCGCCTGGGTAGGCTGGCTGCTGCAACTGCTGGTATGGTCGATCCGTTCGCTGGTCGAACTGGGTTTCCGGGCACTCGTGATCGCGGAGCGTGCGCTGTCGCGCGAAATGGAAATGCAGGCTGACCTCGTAGCCGTGTCGCTGACCGGCAGCGAAGCGCTGACCCATGCGCTGTACAAGCTTGGCCCGGGCGAAGCAGCCTGGGGCCGCACGATGAGCTTCGTCGGCGAGGAATGCGCCAGGAACCGCAAGATCGCCGATGTGTTCGCCATCCAGTCGCGCGTGCTCGAGCATTTGCGCGTGGTGTATGGCGATCTGCAATATGGCCGCGTGCCGCCCGTGGCGCGCGAGGAGGCACCGGCACGGCGCCTGTTCAAGGCGGATTTTGCGCGCCCTCCGCAGATGTGGGCCACGCATCCGCTCAACCACGAACGCGAGGAAAACGCCAAGCGGACCTACGTCGAGGCGCCGCTGGATGAACGTAGTGCCTGGGTCGTGTTCCGCGATGCGGCCGCGCTGCGGGAAAAGGCCTCGCTCGGGCTTTACAACGAAGCCGCGGCCAAGGTGCCTGTGATTGCAACCAGTGAAGCGATCGAACGTCTCGATGCCGAATTCCGCCGCGAATTCCTTAACCGGTTCTATCGCGGCACCTATCTCGGCCGCTCCGTGGTGCGCAGCAAGGCGAAAGTCGAGGACTTGTACGAGCCGGCCGGCAGCCTGCCGCCGGATGCACTCGATACGATCTATCCTGCGGCCTTGTCGCAACAGTTCGAAGCCTTGCGCGAGATGCAGCGCGAGCGCGCCATGCTCAAGGCGCTGGAGCGCGGCGCCTGGCAGATGGCGGGCAATTCGACGTATTTTCGCGGCAAGCCGCTGCGGCGCAAGGATTTGCCGGGCGCAGTGGCCGGCATCGAGCGCGAACTGGCCCAGCTCGAAGAGCGGCTGAACGCACACGATCGCACCTGCCGCAGCGCCCACCTGATGGTCGCGCGGGCGTCCGGCGGCGGCTGGGAAGCGTATCTGAAAGGCCAGCTTTCGTTGATGCACTATGCCGACCATTGCGCCGCCGACTTGCGCGATATGCAGGGCATGCTGTCCAACGTCTACCAGGTTGTCACGGCGGCGGGAAAGGTGAGCAAGGAGAAGTTCGAGCGGCTGCATTCGGCGTGCGGCGACATGTATCGCTGCCTCTCGGCGGTCTATGTCGAGGCGCCCAAGGTCGTGCCTGCGCAGGCTGTGCTCGAACGGCTCGGCGCCGCCGGCTGGCAC
>DASVYZ010000606.1:0-2226 GCA_036391935.1 Burkholderiaceae bacterium
TTTCCCCCGAACCGGAAAACCGCGCTGAACTGCTCGAAGTCCTGAACGACGCGCACGAGCGCAACCTGATCGATGCCGATGCACTGTCGATGATCGAGGGCGTGTTCCAGGTATCGGACCTGTCCGCGCGCGACATCATGGTGCCGCGCTCGCAGGCGGACGTGATCGACCTCACCAAGCCGATCGAGGATTGGCTGCCCATGGTGCTGCAGACCGCGCACTCGCGTTTCCCTGCCGTCGAAGGCGACCGCGACAAGGTGGTGGGCATCCTGCTGGCGAAAGACTTGCTGCGCTACTACGCCGAAGACGCCTTCGACGTGCGCGACATGCTGCGCCCGGCCATCTTCATTCCCGAATCGAAGCGGCTGAACGTGCTGCTGCGCGACTTCCGCGCCAACCGCAACCACATGGCCATCGTGGTCGATGAATACGGCGGCGTGGCCGGCGTAATCACGATCGAAGACGTGCTGGAACAGATCGTGGGCGACATCGAGGATGAATACGATTTCGACGAGGAGGAAGACAACATCCTCCCCGTCAAGGATGGCGAGCGCGGCCCGCGCTGGCGCATCAAGGCCTTGACCGAGATCGGGCAATTCAACGAGACGCTGCACACCGCCCTCTCCGACGACGATGTCGACACCATAGGCGGCTTCGTCGCCAATCACCTGGGGCGCGTGCCGCGCAAGGGCGACATCTTCGAAATCGACAACCTGCGCTTTGAAGTACAGCGCGCCGATGCGCGCCAGGCCCACGTGCTGCTGGTGGAAAAACTGCCCAAGCCGATGGCCGAAGAAGAAGAGACCGGCTGAAGAAACCGGCTAATTTCGCGCTGATACGTGTCCGCCCTAATCGCCATCCCTTCCCGCCTGCATATCCCGCTCAGCCTGGCCGCCGGCCTGGCGTCGGTGCTGGCGTTCGCGCCTTTCGGCTTGTGGCCGGTGCAATTCGTTGCGATCGGCCTGCTGTTTACGATCCTGGCACAGCAACAATCGACGCGGCGCTCCTGGCTGCTCGGATGGGCGTTCGGCTTCGCCTGCTTCATCTTCGGCATCTACTGGCCCTATGTCAGCATGCACGACTACGGCGACATGTCGCCGCCGCTGGCCGGCCTCGCCGTGGCGCTGTTTGCCCTGCTCCTGGGCGCCTTCACAGGCGCCGGCGCCGCGTTGGGCAATTGGCTGGCGCGCCGCTGTCAGGCCGGGCCGGCACTCTCGCTTTTGGCAATCTACCCCGCCTGTTGGCTGCTCGGCGAATGGCTGCGCGACTGGCTGCTCACCGGGTTCCCCTGGCTGGCCGCAGGCTACGCGCATAACGCCAGTCCGCTGGCCGGCTTTGCGCCTGTGCTGGGCGTGTTCGGCATAGGCTGGATCGCTGCCCTCATCGCCGGCTGCCTGGCCCTGGTGCCAGTCACGCGCCGCCCCCTTGGTTTGATCGGCATCCTGGTCGTCGCCGGCGTACTGCTCAAGCTCGTGGCCTGGACTCATCCCCAAGGACAGTCCATCAGCGTGCGGCTCCTCCAGGGCAATATCCCGCAGGAAGAGAAATTCCAGAACAACCATGTCGGCGAAACGCTGGGGATGTACAGCGACATGCTGCGCGAAAAGCCGGCCGACCTGATCGCCGCACCGGAAACGGCCATCGTCGTGCCGCCGCAATATCTGCCGCCGGACTACATGCCTACCCTCCTGGCCTGGGCCAAGGCATCCGGCAGCCATCTGGCGCTTGGCATTGTCATGAGCGATGCGCCCTATCAGTACAACAACAGCCTGATCGATATTGCGCCCGACCTCAAGCCCGGCAACCTGTACCGCTACGACAAACACCATCTCGTGCCCTTCGGCGAATTCATCCCGACCGGCTTCCACTGGTTCGTCGCCATGCTGCACATTCCGCTGGGCGACCAGGTTTCCGGTCCCTTGCCGCAAAAGCCGTTTGCCGTGAAAGGCCAGTGGGTGCTGCCCAACATCTGTTACGAAGACTTGTTCGGCGAGGAAATCGCCGCCAACATAGCGGCCGCCGCCGGCGAAGGCCGCCCGCAGCCGACCATGCTGCTGAACGTCTCCAACATGGCCTGGTTCGGCCAATGGCTGGCCGTGCCGCAGCACTTGCAGATTTCGCAGATGCGCGCCCTGGAAACGGGCCGGCCGGCACTACGCGCGACCAATACCGGCGCCACAGCGGTAATCACCCCGCAAGGCAAGGTGGCGCAGGAATTGACGCCCT
>DASVYZ010000607.1:0-5443 GCA_036391935.1 Burkholderiaceae bacterium
GCCATTGCCGGTTGCACGCAGCCGTCGAGCACCAGCATCTTGCGCGCATGGTTGCGCGCGGGCCATGCTCCAGCCGGTGCGCTCTGGGGCAGCTTGTGGCGCAAGGCTTCAGGCAAGATGCCACGCACGGCTTGCCCGGTCTTGAACAGCGGCGTGAACAGCCATTTACGCGGCAGTACGGCTTTCAACGCCGTGCGCCTGGCTTGCTGCAGCAACGAACGCGGCACCTTTTGTTCCACTACCTTGCGCCCGATATCGAGCAGGCGGCCGTATTGCACGCCGGAGGGGCAAGTGCTTTCGCAATTGCGGCAAGTCAGGCAACGATCGAGGTGCAATTGCGTGTTTTGCGTTGGCTGCGCCCCTTCCAGTACTTGTTTGATCAAATAGATGCGCCCACGCGGCCCATCGAGTTCGTCGCCGAGCAATTGGTAGGTCGGGCAAGTGGCCGTGCAAAAGCCGCAATGCACGCAGCGGCGCAGGATCGCATCGGCTTCCTCGCCCTCGCGTGTGTTCTTGATGGAATCGGCCAAATTGGTTTGCATGCTCAGAGCCCTTGCACCAGCCGGCCTGGGTTGAAAATACCGCGCGGGTCGAATGCGGCCTTCAGATTGCGGTGAACTTGCAGCACGGCCGGTGCCAGCGGATGGAATACGCCGCCTGCTTTGTCGCCGCCACGGAATAGCGTGGCGTGGCCGCCTGCGCGTTCCGCGGCGGCGCGGATATCCGTCGCTGACGCATCGCTCTTGAGCCAACGCTGCGCTCCGCCCCATTCGATCAATTGCGCGCCAGGCAGGGCAATAGGCGGCGTGGTCGATGGCAGCGAAAGGCGCCATAGGGCGGGTGTGTCGAAAAACGCGTGCGTCTGTTCACGCAAGCCATTCCAGAAAGCGGCGGCATTGGCCAACTCTTCTCCGCCCAGCTTCCTGCAAGCCGCGTCAACTGCTGCTACGGCACCGGACAGGCGCAGGCTCAGTTGTCCCTCGTGCCAGGCGCTTGCCGTGATCGGCAAAGGCAGTCCGGCCCAGTGATTGAGCTTGGCAATCCCTTCGGTTTCGTTCAAGGCGAATTGCAGACTACGTTCCGCCGCCGGGCGCGGCAAGACCTTGAGCGAGACTTCAAGGATCAAACCCAGTACGCCCAGCGATCCCGTCAACAGGCGCGAGACGTCGTAACCAGCGACGTTCTTCATCACCTGCCCGCCGAAATGCAGCACGTCGCCCTTGGCATCCATCAGCACAGCGCCGAGTACGAAATCGCGCGCCGAGCCGGCAGCTTGGCGGCGCGGGCCGGACAAGCCGCAGGCTATCGTGCCGCCGAGGGTGGCATGGACGCCTATCGCGGCCCGTCCGAAATGCGGCGGCTCGAAAGCCAGCATCTGGCCATTTTCCGCCAGCACCGCTTCAACCTCGGCCAAGGGCGTGCCGCAGCGCGCCGTGATCACCAGTTCGGTCGGATCGTAGTGCACGATGCCGCGATAGGCCGAGGCATCGAATGGTTCGCCGGCAAGCGTATTGCCATACCAATCCTTGCTGCCGCCGCCCACGATGCGCAGAGGCTTGCCGCCCGCATTGGCGGCGCCGATACGGTCGCGGAATGTTTGGAGAATGTGATCCATTAAAATCGCGGCAGGTCTGCGAAAGGCAAATGCCCGCGATGCACGTGCATCTTGCCGTATTCGGCGCAGCGGTGCAGCGTGGGGATGGCCTTGTCGGGGTTCAACAGCATGGCAGGGTCGAAGGCGCGCTTGACGGCGAAAAAGGCTTCGCGCTCGTTTGGGGCGAATTGCACGCACATCGAATTGATCTTTTCTATGCCCACGCCGTGCTCGCCCGTGATGGTGCCGCCGACTGCCACGCACAATTCGAGGATATCGGCACCGAACAATTCGGCTCGATGGAATTCGTCGGCGATATTGGCATCGAACAGGATCAGCGGGTGCAGGTTGCCGTCTCCGGCGTGAAACACGTTGGCGCAGCGCAGGCCGTATTTCTTTTCCATCGCGGCAATCCCGGTCAAGACTTCGGCCAGGCGGCGGCGCGGAATGGTGCCGTCCATGCAGTAGTAGTCCGGCGAGATGCGCCCCGCCGCCGGGAAGGCATTCTTGCGCCCGGACCAGAAGCGCAGGCGTTCGGCTTCGTCGGACGATACCGTGCAAGCCGTGGCGCCCGCCGCCTGCAACACGTCTTTCATGCGTGCGATTTCTTCCGCCACCTCTTCCGCCGTGCCGTCGGATTCGCATAGAAGGATGGCTTCGGCATCGATGTCGTAACCGGCCTTCACAAAGGGCTCGACCATGCGCGAGGAGGTTTTATCCATCATCTCCAGGCCGGCGGGAATGATGCCGGCCGCGATCACGTCAGCCACGGCATTGCCGCTTTTCACCACGTCGTCGAACGAGGCCATGATGACTTGTGCCGTCTGCGGCTTGGGAATCAGCCTGACCGTCACCTCGGTGACGACGCCGAGCATGCCTTCGGAACCGATCACCACCGCCAGCAGATCGAGTCCCGGCGCATCGAGCGCCCCGCCGCCGAGCTCCAGCACCTCGCCTTCCATCGTGATCAAGCGCACGCGCATGACATTGTGTACGGTGAGGCCGTACTTGAGGCAATGCACGCCGCCCGAGTTTTCGGCGACATTGCCGCCTATGGTGCAGGCGATTTGCGAGGAAGGGTCCGGCGCGTAATACAAGCCGTGCGGCGCGGCCGCGTCCGAAATCGCGAGGTTGCGCACACCGGGCTGGACGATGGCGGTTCGTGCAAAGGGATCAAGCTTGACGATACGGTTGAGCTTGGCCGTCGACAGCACGACGCCATTTGCGATCGGCATGGCGCCGCCGGAGAGCCCGGTTCCCGCGCCGCGCGGCACAATAGGCACGCCCAGGCGATGGCAAGTCTTGAGCACCGCAACGACTTCTTCCTCGTTCTCGGGCAACACCACGGCGCGCGGCATCTGGCGGTAAGCCGCCAAGCCATCGCATTCGTAGGGCCGCGTATCCTCCTCGGTGAACAATACCGAATTCACCGGCAGCACCGCGCGTAGTTCCCCGATCAGGATTTGCCGTTCGCTCATGCTTCCCCGCTTATGCGTCCCATTTTACGATCTTGCCAGGATTGAACAGGTTGTCAGGGTCGAGTGCATGCTTCAGGCTGCGCATCAGGGCCAGAGCACCTTCGCCATGCTCCTGTTTCAGGAAATCCATCTTGTGCATGCCCACGCCGTGCTCGCCGGTGCAGGTGCCGTCCATCTCCAGCGCGCGCGACACCAAGCGCGCATTGATGGCCTCAGCCCTGGCCACATCGGCCGGATCGCTCGGGTCTATCATCATCAGCACGTGGAAGTTGCCGTCGCCGACGTGGCCGATGATGGAATAGACGATCTCGTTCTTTTCGCAATCGGCCTTGGTATCGAGGATGCATTCGGCCAGACGCGAGATCGGCACGCAACAATCGGTGGAAATGGCGCGGCAACCGGGGCGCATGAGCAGCAACGCAAAATAGGCATTGTGGCGCGCAGTCCAGAGCCGCGTGCGCTCTTCCGGGCTCGTCGCCCATTGGAAGCCGATGGCGTTGTGGCCGGCGGCGATTTCCTGCACCGTTTGCGCCTGCTCCTCGACACCGGCTGCGCTGCCGTGGAATTCGAACAGCAGCAAGGTTTGCTCGGGCAAGCCGAGCCTGTCGCGCGCATTGATGGCCTTGACGCCGTTCTCGTCGAGGAATTCGACGCGCGCCACGGGCACGCCCATCTGTATCGTCTCGATCACGGTCTTGACCGCTTCCGACGTGCCGGGGAAGGAACAGATTGCCGCCGAGACCGCTTCGGGCAGGGGGTAAAGTTTCACCGTCACTTCCGTGACGATGCCCAGCGTGCCTTCGCTGCCGACGAACAGGCGCGTCAGATCGTAGCCGGCCGAGGATTTGCGCGCCCGCGTGCCGGTCTTGACGATGCGGCCGTCCGCCGTCACCACGGTCAAGGCCAGGGTATTTTCACGCATGGTGCCGTAGCGCACCGCATTCGTGCCCGAGGCGCGCGTGGCGACCATGCCGCCCAAGGTGGCATCGGCACCGGGGTCGATAGGGAAAAACAGGCCGCTATCCTTGATCTCGGCATTCAATTGCTTGCGCGTGACCCCGGCTTGAACAGTGACGGTCAGGTCTTCCGCATGCAGGGCCACCAGCTGGTTCATCTCGGAGAGGTCGATGGTCAAGCCGCCGCTTGGCGCCAGCACGTGGCCTTCGAGCGAAGTGCCGGCGCCGAAGGCGATCACAGGCACGTGATGCGTGCGGCACAGCGCCACGGCGGCAGCCACCTCGTCGGTGGACAAGGCATACAGCACGGCATCGGGCGGCATCGGGTCGTAAAACGATTCGTCACGCCCATGGTGCGCGCGCACGGCTTCCTTGGTCGTGAAACGCTCGCCGAACATGGCCGCCAGCGCCGCCGTGAAAGCTTTCGGCAGCGGGGTCCTGGGCGGCGGGGATGGGTGGTTCATGCCTGTCTCCGTTTTGCTTCGATTTTACTACCGAAGCGCAAAGGCGGTACTGCACATCACCCGGGCTTTCAGGTTGCGGGGCGGTTCGCATATCAAATGGCACGATGGACGATACTGCGCCGCACCTTTTAACTATGTCGTTCCCGCGTAAGCGGGAACCCTGGAGCGCGACGGACAGCGGAATTAATCCTGGGTCCCCGCTTTCGCGGGGACGACGGGTTAATTGCATGCAATCGCAGAATGAATCAGGTATTCTCGGGCTTCCACTACAGATAAAGCAAGATCATGGGCAACAGATTATCGAAAATCGCCACCCGCACCGGCGACAAGGGCACCACCGGCCTGGGTGACGGCAGCCGCACCGACAAGGACAGCCTGCGCGTACACGCCATGGGCGACGTCGACGAATTGAATTCGCAGATCGGCGTGCTGCTTTGCGAAGACTTGCCGCCGGCCATGCGCGAAGAATTGATCTCCATCCAGCACGACTTGTTCGACATGGGCGGCGAGCTGTGCATCCCCGGCTATACGCTGATCACCGAGGTGCAGGTGGCAAGGCTGGACGGCTTGCTGGAAAAATACAACGCCGACCTGCCGCCCCTGAAGGATTTCATCCTGCCCGGCGGCTCGCGCGCGGCGGCGGTGGCGCACGTGTGCCGCACGGTGTGCCGGCGCGCTGAGCGCAGTATCGTGAGCCTGGGCAAAGCCGAGACGATCAACGAAGCGCCGCGGCAGTATATGAACCGCTTGTCGGATTTATTGTTTGTGTTGTCGCGGGTGTTGAATCGCTATGCGGGGGGTAGCGATGTGCTGTGGGAGAAGGAGCGGAAACGGGACGCCGTCTAGATCGTTGCGGCCATTGCAGATCGGCGGAAAAGCGCAGCGGGCATCGCACGCTTCGTTTTTGCACTCCGCCCCACATCAAGGCAACACCGCTTTCACCGCGTTCGC
>DASVYZ010000608.1:0-3373 GCA_036391935.1 Burkholderiaceae bacterium
CTATGACTATAACCGGGATAAAGCCTGGCTGCGCCGCATCTATCCGCTGCTCAAGGGGGCCTCGCTGTTCTTTGTCGATACGCTGGTGGAAGACCCGCAAGGCAGGGGCTTGGTGACCTCGCCGTCGATCTCGCCGGAAAACCAGCATCACCAAGGTGTGGCGACCTGCGCCGGTCCCGCCATGGATCGCCAGATCATCCGCGACCTGTTCGGCTGGACGCTGCAGGCGCAGGCGCTACTTGAGGACGGCGACGCCGCGTTTGCCGCCGAGCTGCAAGCCAAACGCGCGCGCCTGCCCGCGGATCGGGTAGGCGCCCAGGGTCAACTGCAGGAATGGCTGGAGGACTGGGATGCCGGGGCGCCGGAGCAGCAGCACCGCCACGTCTCGCACCTGTATGGCGTGTATCCCAGCGAGCAGATCAATGTGCGCGATACGCCGAACCTGGTCGCTGCCGCCAAGGTGACACTCAATACCCGTGGCGACAAATCCACGGGCTGGGCCACGGCGTGGAGACTGGCCCTGTGGGCCCGTATGGGAGAAGGCGAACGGGCCTATGCGATACTGCAAGGCTTGCTTGGGCCGGAACGCACTTATCCCAACATGTTTGACGCCCACCCGCCGTTTCAGATAGACGGCAATTTCGGCGGCACAGCGGCCATACTTGAAATGCTGGTGCAATCCTGGGGCGGGGAAATCCGTCTGCTGGCCGCTCTGCCCAAGGCTTGGCCGGAGGGGGATCTCCGTGGCGTGCGGGCGCGTGGTGGAGTCGAATTGGATTTGGCATGGTCCGAGGGGAGCTTGCGTCAGCTTCACCTCCGTGGTCAAGCGCATCAGAAACTGAAAGTCCGTTACGCAGGACACCTGCACGAAATTACCCTGGACGTCAAAGGCCAGGCCACACTGCGGTCTTCAATGCTCCAGCGGGTTGTCGCCCACGAAGGGGGATGACAGGCGATTATGCGGAGATGCTCAAGTAATCTTGTTCTGGCTAGATCGAAATGCGCCAGCCGCGTTTGAGCATCACGTGCATCGCAACCCAGAACGCCCCGGAAAAGGCCAGGGCGAACGCCAGCGAGGGCACAAAGGGCCCGAATGCCGCCAGCGGTTCGGAAAACGCATGCGCATAGAGCGGCGACATGATGCCCGAACCATTCAGGATACAGGTGGCGAGCCAGGAGCCGGCATAGGCCGCAATCGCATTGATGCCCAGGCTGCGGCCCCAGGCCGGAAAGCCGCGCTTGTCGATCAGTTCATGCGTTGCCGCAATTGCCAGCAAGCCGAAACCCCCGGTCCAAAGCACGAAGGACGAGGTCCAAAGCTGCTTGTTCAGCGGCAAAACCAGCGACCAGGCGCAGGCAATGGCGACGACGATCGCGCCCGCCAGCAAGAGCGTGCCTTCCTTGCCTTCCCGCAGCCAGGCGCCGGCACGCACGCCCAGTATCACCGTCGCCAGCGAGGGCAGGGTGCTCAAAATTCCTTCGGGATCATGCGCAAGCCCGGTGACGGGATCATAGGCGTAGGCCAGCCGCCCGAGCAGCAGGGAATCGATGCGATCGCACAGGTTGCGATCCGGTTCCAGCGAGCCATAGCTGCTCAAGAGCGCCCAATAGCCAAGCAGGATGGCGCAGAATATTCCCCATTGGATGCGCGCGCTGCGTACATGAATGGCCAGCAGGCCGACGAGCGCGAAGCTGATGCCGATACGCTGCAAGACGCCCAGCAGGCGGAATTCGCGTCCCGGCAGCAGCAGGTGGGCGACGTAATGCAGGGCGATGCCGAGCAGGAAGATGCGCAAGCCGCGCAACAGTACGGCACGCGACAGTTCGGCCGGATTTTCCCCCTTGTCGATCTGCGCGCCGAGCGCCAGGCTCATCGATACGCCGACGATCAGCATGAAAAAGGGGAAAATGAAATCGGCCAGCGTGCAGCCGAACCAGTCGGCATGTTCCAGCCAGGAATAGACGTGGCCCCAGTCGCCCGCATCATTGACCACCAGCATGGCGGCCACGGTCAAGCCGCGCAAGGCATCGATTGATTGAATCCGGTTTTGAATCTGCATCTTGGCTCTTCGTCAGGGTGTTGTCGGCTCGCCTGCGGCCTTGGCCGTCGGTTTTGGAGAGGCGGAGCCGTTCGTTGTTGTCGTGTTTTTTTGCTCAGAGTTGCAGTCTGAGGTGTATGCGATTGAGCGCTATCACCAGCGCCATCACGGCCACGGAGTAAGCCGCGGCGAAAACTGCGCCCGGCAACCCGGCGCCGAATATGGCAGGCCACTCCCAGTGCCCGTAACGCATCAAGGCATAGGCGATGTAAGGGATGATGTAGGTCAGCAAAGGATCGGTTGCGGCGGGCTTGAAGAATGCGGTCCAGCCTTGGATTTTTTTCAAATCGACGATCCAGTAAAGCAAGGCGAACAGAACCACGCAGATGGCCGCGCTATATAGGCACCAGGTCGGTGTGGCATAGATTTTGGATATCTTGAACCATGGACGCAGAATGAAGCCGGCGGCGAACATGGCGGCAGCCAATGCGGCGGCCTGGATATAACGCGTGGTCAGGCTGCTGCGCTTGTCCTTGCCGAAAAACAGCAGCGAAGCGATCAGGCCGGCCAGCACGATGGAAGCGTGCGAGGCGTTGTCGCTCTGGCTGAATATCAGCTTGAGCAAAGCCGAGCCCTGCGACGCATTCATGTGTCCGATACAATAGTAGGCGCTGCACGCGGCCAGGCATGCCGCGAGCCACAACACCCGTCCGCGCGTCAGCCGGTAAGCCACGCAGGCGATCAGGTAAGCCCAGCCGATCAGGCCCAGGATGCCCCACCACTGCGGCGCCAGATACAGTTCTCCTTGCGGGCCGCCCCGGAACACGCAAGCCAGCGCAACGAGGCCGGCCAAGCCGATGCCGCGCAATGCCATGGAAACGCCTTTGCTTTGAAAGCGGTGCACGCTCCACACCAGCAAGGCGCAACCGTAAAACAGCAAACTCCACAGGTAAATCGACATGCCCATGGCAGCTTCGTTATAGCCTTCCTCGGCATTGACCATGAACACGCCGAGCACGATCAAGCCGAGGGCGCGCATGCCGATATGCTTCCATAGCCGCAACGGCGTATCGCCTTTGGCCTCGCGCTGTGCCAGCGCAAACGGGATCGACATGCCGACGATGAACAGGAAGGCGGGGAAGACCACGTCGACGAAGGTCATGCCGTCGACATCGGCCGGCATGTGTTCGGCCCAGGCCGGCATGCCGCGTACGCTGGAAAGGGTGTTGACGAAAATCATGACCAGTATGGTCAAGCCGCGAAAGGCGTCGATTGCCAGCACGCGGCCGGCGGCGACCTTGCCTGGCGCAGTTTCGGCCTCACCGTCGGCTGCT
>DASVYZ010000609.1:0-11991 GCA_036391935.1 Burkholderiaceae bacterium
GCTGCGGCGGGTTTGGACTGGGCCTTGCCGGCGGTCGACATCCTGATGCCGGTCGGGATTTCGTTTTATACCTTCCAATCCATCGCCTATCTCGCGGCGGTCGGCGGGGAGGAGCGCGAGCCGGCCAACTGGCTCGACAGCCTGCTTTACCTGGCATTTTTTCCAACGCTTTTGGCCGGCCCGATCTGCCGCCCCAAGGTTTTGCTGCACCAGATCGAAGTCAACACGCCCCGGCGCATCGTCAATCCCAACCTTGCAACCTGGCTTTTGCTTTCGGCGCTGGTGAAGAAGGTCTGGCTGGCGAGCTGGGTAGCCGAGGCCTGGGTCAAGCCGCTGTTCGCCAATCCCGATGCCTTCCAGGGGCCGGAACTGGTGATGGGCATGTATGCCTATTCGGTGCAGATCTATCTCGACTTTTCGGGCTATTCCGACCTCGTGATCGCGCTGGCCATGCTGCTGGGCTACCAGTTGCCGGACAATTTCAATTACCCCTACCTGGCGCGCAACCTGCGCGAATTCTGGCGTCGCTGGCATATTTCGCTGTCCACCTGGATTCGCGATTATGTGTATATCCCGCTCGGCGGCAACCGCCATGGCTGGGCGATCACGCAAGTGACGCTGCTGGCCTCGATGCTCATCTCCGGCCTGTGGCATGGCGCGAGCTGGAAGTACCTGATCTGGGGCGCGATGCATGGTTTCGGCGTGATTGCATTGAACACTTACCAAAAGCTCGGCGGCAAGGCCTTGCCGGGGTTCATTTCCGGCTTCGTCACCTTCAACCTGGTATGCCTGGCCTGGGTGTTTTTCCGCGCCGACGGCTGGCAGGAAGCCGTGAACTACATCGCCGGCTTTGCCCGCTTCGATGCGCCGCTGCATTTGAACGTGCTGTCCGCCTTGATGTTGCTCGGCCTGTTCTTCGCCTTCACCGCCGTCAGCGAGCGCTTCTCGAGCAAGTCGGTGGCCGTATTGGCGCGCACGCCGCTGGTGCTCAAGCCTTTCCTGCTGGCGGCCGTGGTGCTGGCGGTGAACCTGCTTGGGCCCTCGGGCGTGCCGGCCTTCCTCTATTATTCGTATTGAGCGCAGATGGATCAGCAATTCGACAAACCGGGCGACAAGTTGAGTGATAAGCCATCCTTTCCTGCCGCCACGCTGTTCGTGCTCGGTGCCACGCTGGGCCTCGTGTGTTGGCTGCGCCATGACGCGCTCGATACCTATTGGCAGCAGACGCGTCATACCGAACTGGGATTGACCGCAGCCAGCAAGGACCCGCTTTGGGTCGAAGGCGTGGACATCAGCCATAGCATGGCTTCGGGTATCGATAGCGGCAACCAATGGCTGGACATGGTAGGCGGCCGGGTGACGCTGGCGACCAATATCGTGCTGACCGGGCCGGAACCGGCGGCGCCGGCGCCTGTGCCTGCTGCGGTTGCCACTGCAGCGGCGCGCTCCAACCTGGTACCCTCGACTGCGTTGGCGAATCTGCCCAAGCCGGATATGGCCAAGACCGGTGCGCCCGATGCCGCAGTTTCTCCCGCAGTCGCCGATCACAGCCTCCCGCCCTTGAGCGATGACGGCCGCATCGTGCTTACTCCCCAGGACAAGGTATTGCTGGTCGGCGATTCGATGATGCAGGGCGTGGCGCCGCACGTGGCGCGCGCGCTGCAAAAAGCCAATATCGCCAGCCTGGACCTGAGCAAGCAGAGTACGGGCCTGGCTTACCCGAGCTATTTCGACTGGCCGGCCACGGTGCAAAAGGCGATTCCCGATTCCGGCATCACGGTCATGGTGGTGCTGCTGGGTGCGAACGATACCTGGGATATCTATGTCGGCGGCCGCGCCGAGCGCTTCGGCAGCGAGAAATGGCAAGCGGTCTACGCCCAGCGCATCGACAGCATGGTCAAGTTTGCCGAATCGCGGAACGTGCGCGTGATCTGGCTCGGTGCGCCCAACATGGGACGGGAGAAGATCAATAGCGGCGTGAAGATCCTCAATCATCTGTACCAGACCGAAAACAATGACGGCCTGGCGCGCTATGTCTCGACGCGCGAGCTGCTGTCGGGCGGCGACGATACCGACGTCTACCAGAAACACATTACCACGGAAGACGGCAAGACCGTGACGGTGCGCACCGACGACGGCATCCACTTCACGCGCGTCGGGCAGGAAATGCTGTCCAACCTGATCTTGCGCCAATTCTCGCTGCCCGAGGCGGCGCCGCCGGCCTCGGCTGTGACGCCCGCAGGGCCGTCGCCGGCTTCGTCTCCGGCGGCGGCGCCGGTCGCCCCTCCAGCTTCTCCCGCCACCGCCGCCGGAAAGCAACCCACCTGATGGCGCTCGGCTTGAAACATCTTGCGGCGCTGGCCGCAGCCGTCGTGCTGTTGCCTTCGACGCAGGCGGCCAATTCATCGCAGGCCGCCAACTTCAACCTGGTCAACTATGGCGACCTGAATGCGCCGCACCTGTGGGCTCAGCTTTCCGCGCTTGAGCACGGCTATGGCGAAGAAGTGCGCGTGGTCCAGCTCGGCGACTCGCATACGGGCGGCGACTATTTCACGCAAGCCTTGCGCGAGCAGATGCAGCGGCGTTTCGGCTCCGGCGGCATAGGCTGGCTCACGCCGGGCTATGTCAAGAACCAGCGCTCCGCCCAGGTCTTGATGCGCATGAGCGGGCAATGGAATACGCGCATCAGCCATAGCGAACCCGGCGATTTTCCGCTCGGGGGTATCGTCAATCAGGCATCCTCCGGCGCGGCGATCGAAATCGCACCCAAGATTCCCTTGAGCGGCCTGCTGCGCGTCTCGATCTGGACGCGGCGCGCCAACGGCGCGCCGTCGGGCGGCTGGACTCTGACTTTCCCTGACGGCGAAGTGCGCGAATTGCCGCCCGCTTACGACAGCGATTGGCATGTCAGTTACGTGATCGGCAATGCCAACGACCTCAACAGCCTGTTTTTACGGGCCGGCAATAATCCGCCGGAATTGGGCGGCATCGCGGTCGACACCATGGCGCATGGCGTGACGGTCGATGCCTTGGGCATCGTGGGCGCGGTGCAAAAGGTGATCGAAAACTGGCAGCCCGAAGCCGTGCGCGCGGAATTGGGTTGGCGCCGGCCCGATTTGATCATTTTGTCCTACGGCACCAACGAAGCCTTCGATCCCCGATTCGATCCCGAGGCTTATCGGGCCGACTTGCGCCGCACGATCCGTGAATTGCGCGATGCCGCACCCCAGGCGGCCGTACTCTTGATCGGTGCACCCGATGCCGGCAAGAAAACGGGGCGCGGCGACCGTGTCGGCTGCCGCTACGATCTGCCGCCGGCCTTGCGCGCGGTGCAAGACGTGCAACATGCCGTGGCGCGTGAAGAGCGCCTGTTATATTGGGACTGGGCCGCCGCCATGGGCGGCCGTTGCGCCATGCAGTACTATGCCGATGCCGAGCCGGCCCTGGGCCGGCCCGACCTCGTGCATTTCACCGAAGAAGGCTATGTCAGGAGCGGACATTCGCTGTTCCTGGCCTTGATGGAGTCGTACGCTCGTGCACGATGAGGCCGCCATCAGGCGGCCATTCCATTTCCATATCTGTCACATTGGACCGGTATAATCACTATTTACGTCCTGCCAAGAGCCCCATTTGTGGCCATCTTGACGGCAGGGCATGACTTTTACGAGCATCTCCTATGTTAGCCTCACAAAAACAACAGATCACAGCCTTGTTCGACGCTGCCTTGAAGCCCATCCTGGCCGGCAGCGAATTGCAGCCAAACCTCGTGCTGGAGCGCCCGCGCGATCCCTCACATGGCGATGTGGCCTGCAACATCGCCATGCAATTGGCCAAGGCCATGAAAAAGAACCCGCGCGAACTGGCGCAGCAAATTGTCGCCGCCGTGCTGGCCGATCCGGCACGCCAGGGCGTGGTCGAAGGGGTTGAGATCGCGGGACCAGGTTTCATCAACCTGCGCCTGACCGCCGCGGCCAAGCAAGCAGTGATCAAGACCGTGCTGGCCGAGCGCGAAGCTTTCGGCACGAGCAAAGAAGGCGCCGGCAAGAGCGTGTTGATTGAATTCGTGTCGGCCAACCCCACGGGCCCCTTGCACGTGGGCCATGGCCGGCAGGCGGCGCTCGGCGATGCCCTGTCTTCGCTGTTCGGCTCGCAAGGCTATGCCGTCACGCGCGAGTTCTATTACAACGACGCCGGCGTACAGATCGGTAACCTGGCGATATCGACGCAGGCCCGCGCACGCGGCTTCAAGCCCGGCGACGCCGAATGGCCGGAAGGCGCCTATAACGGCGACTACATCGCCGACATTGCGCAAGACTTTTTGGCGAAAAAGACTACCTCGGCATCCGACGGAGAACCGGTGACGGCCAGCGGCGACGTGAACGACATTGAGTCGATCCGCAGCTTCGCCGTAGCCTATCTGCGCCGCGAGCAAGACCTCGACCTGCAAGCCTTTGGCGTCAAGTTCGACAACTACTATCTCGAATCGTCGCTGTACAAGGACGGCCGGGTCGAGGCCGCTGTCGATGCCCTGATCAAGGGCGGCAAGACCTACGAGCAGGAAGGCGCGCTGTGGCTGCGCACGACCGACTTCGGCGACGACAAGGACCGGGTGATGCGCAAGTCCGATGGCACCTATACGTACTTTGTGCCTGACGTGGCTTACCACATCGTCAAATTCCAGCGCGGCTTCCCCAAGGCGATCAATATCCAGGGCAGCGACCACCACGGCACGATCGCGCGCGTGCGTGCCGGATTGCAGGCGGTCAATATGGGAATTCCGCAAGGCTATCCCGACTACATCCTGCACAAGATGGTGACGGTGATGAAGGGCGGCGAGGAAGTGAAGATTTCCAAGCGCGCCGGCTCCTACGTCACCGTGCGCGACTTGATCGAATGGTCCAATGGCGAAACACCGGAAGGCGAGGCGAGAGACCTGACGCGCGGCCGCGATGCCGTGCGCTTCTTCCTGATCTCGCGCAAGGCTGATACCGAATTCGTGTTCGATATCGACGTGGCCTTGACGCAGGGCGATGAGAATCCGGTCTATTACGTGCAGTATGCCCACGCCCGTATCTGTTCGGTCCTGGCGCAATGGGGGGGCGATGAAGCAAGTCTGGACGAGGTCGATCTCTCGCCCCTGGTTGCGCCGCGCGAAGCCGCCTTGACGGCCAAGCTGGCGGAATATCCCGACATGCTGCAGCGTGCGCTGGAAGAACTCGGCCCGCACCAGGTCGCATTCTATTTGCGCGATCTGGCAGGCGAGTTGCATAGCTATTACAATGCCGAACGGTTCCTGGTCGATGATGAAGCCTTGAAGCTGGCTCGTCTAGCGCTGTTGAAGGCCACGCGCCAGGTGCTGAAAAATGGCTTGACCCTGATCGGCGTTTCCGCGCCGGCCCGCATGGAAGCGAGAAGCAATGACTAAGTTCGGCAACAAGACTCAGCAGCACGGCGGCACGGTCGTCGGCATCATCATCGGTTTGATCATCGGCCTGGCGATTGCCCTCGTGGTCGCCGTGGTGATCAGCAAGAGCAGCCTGCCCTTCATGAACAAGGTAGCCAAGCAAGAGAAGGCTCCCGAGTTGACGGCGGGGCAGGCGGCCGATCCGAACAAGGCCTTGTACGGCAGCAATGCCGCAGCCAAGGAAGCCGAAAAAGACTTCAATGGCCCCTCGGCGGTACCCGGCGCGGCGCCCGCACCCGTGCCGCCCAATGGGGTGACAGCCACGCCGACCGCGCCGGCAGGCCCGACCAGCACCACGCCTGCGACGCCTGCTGCCGCAGCCAAGGCGGCCGCAGCCCCGGTAGCCGCTGCAGCGAAGCCCGACAACCAGGATGACAAGTTCACCTACTTCCTGCAAGCCGGTGCCTTCCGCGACCAGGCCGATGCCGAGAACAGCAAGGCCAAGCTGGCCCTGGCCGGCTTCGAAGCCAGCATCTCGGACAAGGGTGCCGATGCCAACGGCTTGTATCGCGTGCGCATCGGTCCGTTCACGCAACTCGAAGCGATGAATCGCGTGCGCGGCAAGCTGTCCGAGAACGGCATCGACGTGGCCGTGGTGCGCGTGGCCAAATAAAAATGTGCTGACAGGGGGCCGCCATGGAGTTGGGAAAAATCGCAGTCCTGGCATTGGGTTTGATTTTTTCCATCGCCGCCTCGGCGTCCCCCGAAGACCCGCAGGAAGGGCGCGAGTACGTCAAGATCGTGCGCCAGCCGACCGCGTCGGGCAGCAAGGTCGAAGTCACCGAATTCTTCCTCTACGGCTGCCCGCATTGCAATGGCTTCGAACCCTATATTTCCGGCTGGACCAGGGCGCGCTCTTCCCGGGTGGCATTCCATCGCGTGCCGGTCATGCTGCACGACGGCGACGAGGCTTGGGCAAAAATGTATTACGCGCTCGACGCCCTCGGCCAGGCCGAGGGGCTGCACGCCAGGATCTTCCACGCCATCCATGTGGACCATGTGCACTTGAACGATGAAGCCGCGATTGCCGACTTCGTCGCCAGCCAGGGCGTCAATCGCGATGCCTTCGTGCAGGCGTTCCGTTCGTTCCAGGTGCAAAGCAAGCTTAAGCAGGCGCAAATGCTGATGCAAGCGTATGGCGTCAAGCGCGTGCCGACGGTCGCCGTCGGCGGCCTCTTTGAAACTTCCCCGGCCATGGCCGGCGACAGCCTGGGCGACCGTCCCGAATCGGAATACTTCGCCAGCGCGCTGCAAGTGATGAGCAAGCTGGTGGGCATGGCCGCTGCGGAATAAACATGCAGATGCGCATGCAACGCGTTTTCCTGACCGGTGCGTCGAGCGGCATAGGCGAAGCGCTGGCGCGCCGTTATGCGCAGCAGGGCGCTGCGCTTGGCCTGGTAGCAAGGCGTGGCGAAGCGCTCGAGACCTTGCGTGCCGGCTTGCCGCATCCGGAGCGCCATCGCGTCTATGCGCTCGACGTCAACGACCATGCGGCGCTGGCCGCCGCGGCACAGGACTTTCTCTCCCGTGGCGCCGTCGATGTCGTGGTGGCCAATGCTGGCGTTTCGCACGGCACGCTGACCGAGCATGCCGAGGACTTGCCCGTGTTCGAGCAAATCATCGCGACCAACCTGCTGGCGACGGTGGCGACCTTTTCCCCTTTCGTTGCCGCCATGCGCGCCCAAGGGGCGGGGCGCCTGGTCGGCATCGCCAGCGTGGCAGGCATACGCGGCTTGCCCGGCGCCGGGGCCTATAGCGCCTCCAAGGCGGCCACGATCAGCTATTGCGAATCCTTGCGCGTCGAGCTGCATGGCTCAGGCGTCAAGGTAGTGACGATCGCGCCGGGCTACATCGATACGCCGATGACGCGGCACAATGCCTACCCGATGCCCTTCCTGATGCCGGCGCAGAAGTTCGCCGCTGCGGCAGTGGCGGCGATCGCGCGCGGAACCGGCTATAGCGTCATTCCCTGGCAAATGGGCGTGGTGGCCAAGCTGCTGCGCCTGCTGCCGAATTGGCTGTACGATGCGGCTTTCTCGCGTGCGCCGCACAAGGCGCGCAAGTAGGATCGTCGCGATGGCCGTTGAACTGATCGACGCGGCCGGCACCGAACACGTGCCGGTCAATTCCCACGCCGTGCCGCGCATCGTCTCGCTGGTGCCCTCGGTGACCGAATTGCTGTGCGATCTTGGCCTGGCGCGCCAAGTGGTGGGGCGCACGGGCTTTTGCATCCATCCGGCCGATGCGGTGGCGGCGATACCCAAGGTTGGCGGCACCAAAGACGTCAATCTGGAAAAGATCCGCCGTCTGGCGCCGACGCATCTCATCGTCAACATCGATGAAAACGAGAAGCCGACCGTTGATCTGTTGGCCCGGTTCATCCCGCATGTCATTGTGACGCACCCGCAAACGCCGCGCGACAACCTCGGCTTGTACCGGCTGATGGGCGGCATTTTCGGCGCCGGGGGATCAGCCCTGCGCCTGTGCGATGCATTCGAGCGTGCCTATGCTAGCCTGGAGGCGCAGCCGAAGCGAGCGCCGAAGACGGTGCTGTATTGCATCTGGAAAGATCCCTGGATGACGGTTGCACGCAACACTTATATCAGCGCCATGCTGGATTTGATCGGCTGGCGCCAGTGGGATAAGGGCTCGCCGCCGGCCGAACGCGGCGGCTTGCGTTATCCGCAATTCGAGTGGGATGCAAATTTATTGGATGCCATCGATGAGATCCTGCTGTCTTCCGAACCCTATCGTTTCAACGAAGGGCATGTCGTGGAGCTGGCTCGCGAAACCGGCAAGCCGGTACGTCTGGTGGATGGGGAAATGTTTTCCTGGTACGGCAGCCGAGCGATACGCGGCTTGCACTATTTGCAGAAATGTAACTCAGGTTGATGCGTGATTTATTGCTTGCGCCCGCTGATCCGCACCAGCATGCGTATGATTTCGCGCGCCACGATACGGTATTGGTCGTCGAGCCGCTGCAGATCGGCGATGAGCTTCACGTCGTCGGTATCGAAGCGCGATCCTTGTTCCAGCTTGGCCCCGTTTTGCGGCACGTCGCCGCCAAAGCGCAGCCATTCGGCGGTGACGCCGAGCCATTGCGCGAGCGTGCGCAGCTTTTCCTGCGTTGGAATCGCCTCGCCGACTAGCCATTTCCGAGCCGCGTGGACGGTGATCGGCCTGCCCGAAAAACGGACATTGAATTCCCGGGCTAGTTGAGTCGGACTATCTGGCGAGTAGTTCGCGTTTCGCAGGGACTGCTGCAGGCGCTCGCTGAAGTCTTCTCTTTCGATTGCTGCTTTCATTAGTCCGCACTATTCCACGCTGTGGCGTGATAGTCAGTCTCTGTAAGACAGCAACTTCCTGTGATCGTTCACACAACTTTTAATCGACAGTTTTTCTGACATCGCTTCGCCGATTTTCCTACGCGTTTATTGGGCTCCTCCGGCCGCAACAAAACGGACGACGCCATCGCTGCCGGGGGCGCGCGATAGCTTTCCTTGGTACCAGAGCGCGTGCAGGTGGGCCAGCGCTTCGCCGATGGCAAAACTGAGTTGATGCCCGTCCAGCGGACGCGTGAACATGACGGGAACGATGTCGGCTGCCGACTGAGGCCGCGCGCAAGCGGCCAGCACCTCGGCCAGCCGTTCCGCATGGTGCGCCTGCAATTGCGCGATGCGCGTGTGCAGCTTGCGAAACGGTTTGCCGTGCGAAGGCAGCACCAGCGTATCCGCCGCCAAGGGAGAAAATTTCTCCAGCGAATTAAGGTAGAGCATGACCGGATCGGCTTCGGGTTCGATGGCGAATACCGAGACGTTGGTCGAAATCCGCGGCAGCAGCATGTCGCCCGAAATCAGCAGACCGGCCTCCGCGCCGTGCAGCGCAGCATGCTCCGGCGAATGGCCGAAGCCGGTGATGACGCGCCAGGCGCGTCCGCCGATTTTCACGCTCTCGCCATCGTGCATGCGGCGATACGCTTCGGGCACGGCCGGCACCATGGTGGCGTAGTAATGCTTGCGCGTCTGCAGTTTTTCCAGCGCAGCCGTGTCTTGCAAGCCATGCTTCTGGAAGTGGGGAAACATGGCCGTACCGTCGGCGCCTGGCAGTTGCGCCGACATCATGCGCGCAAACGCGTACTCGCCGGCCGTCATCCACAGCGGCGCATCCCAGCGCTTGCATAGCCAATGCGCCAGGCCGACATGGTCCGGGTGACAATGGGTGGCGATCACGCGCAAAATCGGCAAGCCTTGCAAATGTTCGGCGAACACAGCTTCCCAGGCAGCGCGGGTCGCTTCGCTGTCTATGCCGCAATCGACCACGGACCAGCCTTGCCGCATACCGCTGCCATTGTCGAATTCGTCCCGCAGCAGCCACAGGTTGATGTGATTCAGCGCAAAGGGCAAACCCACGCGCAGCCAGAACACGCCGGGTGCGAGTTCCATGACGCGGCCGGCGTCGGGCAGGGTGTCCCCGTGGGGATAGTCGAGCTGGGCTTCCAAGTGGTTCATCAAGCTGTCATTTTCCGCTTATGGTTTTACAATACGCTTTACGTTAACGTAAACTGTTCGAGTTGAATTATAAGACGGCCGTATTTCCCATGCCCAACTACACCATCACCGAGCTTGCCCGTGAATTCGATATCACGCCGCGCGCGATCCGTTTTTACGAAGACCAGGGCTTGATCAGCCCCAAGCGGGAAGGCGCAGGCGGCCGTACGCGCGTCTATAGCGCGCGTGAGCGCACCCGCTTGAAACTGACGCTGCGCGGCAAGCGGCTGGGCTTGACCCTCTCCGAGATCAAGGACCTGGTCGACATGTACGAGTCGCCCAAGGATACGTCGGCCCAGTTGAAGCGCTTCCAGGCGGTGCTGGCGCAGCACCGCGAAACGCTGGAGCGCCAGCGCGAAGACATCGAGATCACGCTGGAAGAGATCGCCGCCCATGAAGCCGAATGCCGCCGCCTGCTCGACGACGGCAAAAGTACAAAGCCGCGTGCCAAGACTGCGGCAAATACGGCGGCAGCCAAAATGCGCGCCAAAGAAGCCGCGTGAAGATTTATACTTTGGCAAGCGCTTCCTGACTCTCATCAAGACCGGGAACGCTTGCTTTACGTTTACGTAAACGTCAATCGACGCTATCATTGCGCTTATTCGTCAAACCGCCCTCACCAGGGGCGCTTCCCCAACGCAAACCCGAGGACATCATGATCCATCTACCTGGCCTTACCTTTGACCACGGCGAAGACATCGCCGCCCTGCGCGAGACCGTGCAACAGTTTGCCCAGGCCGAGATCGCGCCGCGCGCCGCCGAGATCGACCGCAGCGACCAGTTCCCGATGGACTTGTGGAAGAAGATGGGCGACCTCGGCGTGCTGGGCGTGACGGTTTCCGAGGAATACGGCGGCACCGACATGGGCTACCTGGCCCACATCGTGGCGATGGAGGAAATCTCGCGCGCTTCGGCTTCGGTCGGCCTGTCCTATGGCGCGCACTCGAACCTGTGCGTGAACCAGATCAAGCGCAACGGCACGCCCGAGCAAAAAGCCAAGTATCTGCCCAAGCTGATTTCGGGCGATCATGTCGGCGCCCTCGCCATGTCCGAGCCGAACGCCGGTTCCGACGTGGTCAGCATGCGCCTGCGCGCCGATTTCAAGGGCGACCGCTGGGTCTTGAACGGCAGCAAGATGTGGATCACCAACGGTCCCGACGCCGACACGCTCGTGGTCTATGCCAAGAACGACATCGAAGCCGGCCCGCGCGGCATGACGGCCTTCATCGTCGAAAAGGGATTCAAGGGTTTCTCGATCGCGCAAAAGCTCGACAAGCTCGGCATGCGCGGCTCGCACACCGGCGAGCTGGTGTTCCAGGATTGCGAGGTGCCGGCGGAGAACGTGCTTGGCGGTCTCGGCAAGGGCGTCAATGTGCTGATGTCGGGCCTCGACTTCGAGCGTACCGTGCTTTCCGGCGGCCCCTTGGGCATCATGCAGGCGTGCATGGATGCGGTGGTGCCCTATGTGCACGACCGCAAGCAGTTTGGCCAGCCGATCGGCGAATTCCAATTGATGCAAGGCAAGCTGGCCGACATGTATTCGACCATGATGGCATGCCGCGCCTACGTCTATGCCGTGGGCCAGGCTTGCGACCGCGCCAAGACGCCGGAAGCCGTGCGCGCGCTGCGCAAGGATGCCGCCGGCGCGATTCTGTATTCGGCCGAAAAGGCTACCTGGATGGCCGGCGAGGCGATCCAGGCCCTGGGGGGCAACGGCTACATCAACGAATACCCGGTCGGCCGCCTGTGGCGCGATGCCAAGCTTTACGAGATCGGCGCCGGCACCAGCGAAATCCGCCGCATGCTGATCGGCCGCGAACTGTTCGCCGAGACCAGGTAAGCCCGTGGCCCCGCTCCATGGCACCACGCCGCTGGTCGAGCATGTCGCGCTTTCGCATGCGACGGACAAGCGCGTTTTCCTGAAACTGGAAAACCTGCAGGCTTCCGGGTCGTTCAAGCTGCGCGGTATCGGCAAGCTGT
>DASVYZ010000610.1:0-6127 GCA_036391935.1 Burkholderiaceae bacterium
CGAACAGCGAAGACGAGAGGCCGAACACCACCGCCGACTGGATCTGCGCTTCCACCGTATCGGGGTTGACCATGTGGCCCAGGTCGGCCGCCACCACCATGCGGTGCACCGTGATTTCATTATCCTTGTTGAGCGAAATCTCGGCGATCTGCGCCATCATGGTGTCGTAGCCTTCCATCAGCGCCACGCCGTGAAAATGGCCCGCCGGCAGCGGCTTGCCCCATCCGGCCTTGTCGCCGGCCAGCTTGAGCACGTTGGCCATGCGCGGCGCCTTGCCCAGCAGGTCCATGCGGTAGGCATAGGGGTCCTTGCCGGCCGCGTGGGCCAGCTCGTCGACGAAGCTTTCGTTGGCGAAGGCGTTCAAGGCATGGCTCACCGAGCGCCAGTAGCCCACGCGCAGCCCGGCATCGTGGATCACGAGGTCGAACTTCGCGTTCGGGATGTCATACAGCGGCACCGAGGCTTCGGCCATGAAGGGGTCGAGCGTATCCTTGGGCAGGCCGAAGGCGCGCTGCGTGACCGATTGCGACGTGAGCTGGAAGGTGTAGGCCACCGGCTTGCCTGCGGCGTCGAGCCCGGCTTCCATCCTGTGCAGCGCCATCGGGCGGTAGAAGTCGTGCGTGGTATCGTCTTCGCGGGTCCAGAGCAGCTTGACCGGCTTGCCCACGGCCTTGGAAATCTGCGCCGCCTGCACGATGAAATCCAGTTCCAGGCGCCGGCCGAAACCGCCGCCGAGGAAGGTCGTCTTCAGCGTGATGTCTTCCGGCTTGATGCCCAGGGCCGCCGCCGTGGCGCCCTGCGCACCCTGCTGGAATTGCGTCGGGCCGATCAGGAGGCATTTGCCGTCCTGGTAGTGGGCCGTGAAATTCATCGGCTCCATCGTGGCGTGGGCCAGCAATTGCGACTGGTATTCGGCCTTGACGTTCCTCGCCGCGCCGCCCATGGCGCCGGCGACATCGCCCACGGCCTTGATCGGGATCAGCTTTTCCTTGCCGGCGGCTTCGCGTATGCCGGCAATCATCGAGGCGTTATCGATCGCGCCGCCGGGGCCGTCGTCCCACTTGATGTCGAGCGCATCGCGCGCCGTCTTGGCATGCCAGAAAGAATCGGCCACCACGGCCACGCCGTCGTTGATCTGCACCACGTCGATCACGCCGCGCATGGCGCGGGCCTTGCTCGCATCGAAGCTCGCCACCTTGCCGCCGATGACGGGCGGTTGCGCCAGCGACGCATACACCATGCCGGGCAGCTTGACGTCGATGCCGTATTCGGCCGTGCCGTTGACCTTGTGCGGCGTATCGAGCCGCTTGGTGGCCTTGCCGACGATGGTGAAGTCTTTCGGGTCTTTCAGCGTGATGCTCTTCGGGTCGGGCACGGGCAGCTTCGATGCCGCCTCGGCCAGTTCGCCATAGCTGGCTTTCTTGCCGCGTGGGCCGAACACCATGCCGTCTTTCGCCGAGCATTGCGCGGCATCGACCTTCCACTTGTCGGCCGCCGCCGAAATCAGCATGGTGCGCACCTGGGCGCCGCCCACGCGCAGCTTTTCCCAGCCGTCGCGCACCGAGGTCGAACCGCCGGTGATCTGCGCGCCGAGCAAGGCATTGACATAGACCGCATTGGGCGGCGCGATCTGCACCTTGACCTTTTTCAAGTCCACGTGCAGCTCTTCGGCGATCAGCATGGGCATCGAAGTATAGACGCCCTGCCCCATCTCGGAACGCGCCGAGATCAGGGTGATGCTGTTGTCGTCGCCGATATGCACCCAGGCGTTGGGCGTGTAGATGGTGCCGGCTGCCAGCGCATCGGATACGGCGCCGGGCAGGTACATGCCCAGCGTCAGGCCGCCGGCGGCGGCGGAAGTCTTGAGGAATTCCCTGCGGGTGATGGTCATGATCGTTCTCCTCAAGCCTTGCGCATTTCGGCGGCCGCATCCTTGATGGCGGCACGCATGCGGTTGTACGTGCCGCAGCGGCAGATGTTGCCGCTCATGGCCTGGTCGATCTCGGAATCGGTCGGATTCTTGTTCTTGGCCAGCAAGGCCGCGGCGCTCATCAATTGGCCCGACTGGCAATAGCCGCATTGCGGCACGTCGTGCGCAAGCCAGGCCTTTTGCAGCGGGTGGGAATTGTCTTTCGACAGCGATTCGATGGTGGACACCTTCTTGCCCTCCACGGCCGACAAGGGGGTATGGCAGGAGCGCAGCGCCACGCCATCGAGGTGCACGGTACAGGCGCCGCACAATTGTGCGCCGCATCCAAACTTCGTCCCGGTCAAGCCGATTTCATCGCGGATCACCCACAACAGCGGGGTATCCGGCTCGGAATTGACCGTCACCTTCTTGCCGTTCAGAATAAAACTGGTTGCCATCTTGTGCTCCTCCATCGTTATCGAAGTGCCTGGCGTTGCGTTCCTGGACAAGGGATGGCAACAGCGGACAGCGCTTCTGTTTCAAATTGGAACAAACGCCCGAAAACCGCGGACTGCATTAACAATGGCGCAAATTGCATGCCAAAGCAGCTTGGGATCAGGCTGGATTTGTGCGGCTTTCGCACACTTTGCGCAGCTCCCCGCCCCGCCTTGTCTGCCGCAACGCAGCAATCGTTGCACGAAGGCGGCAAACCTGACTTCGGGTCGTGCAGCCATTCGATACCGGTGGTAGAGTCGCAGTGACCACAAGCCGATTCGGCGATAAAAACAAAGGGAACCAGGAGACATGAACCATCTCGTTCCTCGCGGAGCACAGCACTTGCAGGCGGACCAGCTCGCGCTGGTGGAACGCGCGCACCGCCGCTCGGCCGGCTTCGGCCTCGACGTCGGCCAGCAGCCCGATTTCAGCCCCCTGGCGCGTGCCGACCTCGCCCTCACGCTGGAGCGGAACCGCACGCTGCACAGCTTCGCCGTGCCCGTGATGGAAACCATGTTCGACCACTTGCGCCACACGCACAGCATGGTGGTCCTGACCGATGCCGAAGGCACCATCATGCATGCCATGGGCGAGGATGACTTCCTGCGCAAGGCGGAAAAGGTGGCGCTGTTCGCCGGCGTGCAATGGTCCGAGCGCGGCAAGGGAACCAACGCCGTCGGCACGGCCATCGCCGAACGCGCGGCGACGCGCATCCACGCCGACGAACACTATCTCAGCGTCAACCGCATCCTGACCTGTTCCGCCGCGCCGATTTTCGACCACCACGACAACGTCGTCGGCGTGCTCGACGTGACCGGCGACTGCCGCAACGTGGACCGGCACACGCTGGCCCTGGTCAAGATGTCGGCCCAGATCATCGAAAACCAGTTATTCGGCGCGGCCTTCGCCGACGCCGTCACGGTACACTTCCACCCGCGCGCCGAAGCCATCGGCACACCGGCCGAAGGCATCGCCACCTTCCGCCATGAGGGCGGCTTCCTCGCCGCCAACCGCCAGGCGCAAGCCTTGCTGGGCGGCAGCGGCACGCTGCAGGGCCGCCGTTTCGAATCGCTGTTCGACCTGCCCTTGTCGCACCTGATCGACCATCGGCGGCGCGGCCTGCCGGGCTATCTGCGGCTCTTCCTCGAAGGACGGCAGGAACTGTATGCCCGCGTCGAACTGCGCGCGGCAAGCCAGTTCGGTGCGGGCGGCATCGCGCAAACCGCGCCGGCCGCGCCGAAGCACAAGCATTTGCAGGCGCTCGACACAGGCGACGAAAAAATGGCGCAGGCCGTGGCCAAGGTCGGCAAGGTGCTGGAGCACGCCATCCCCATCCTCGTCACCGGCGAAACCGGCACCGGCAAGGAATGGCTGGCGCAAGCGATCCACCGCGATTCGCCGCGCGCCGCCGGCCCCTTCGTCGCCGTCAATTGCGCCGCGATACCGGAAACGCTGATCGAATCGGAACTGTTCGGCTACGAAGACGGCGCCTTCACCGGCGCGCGCAAGAACGGCAAGCCGGGCAAGATCCTGCAAGCCAACGGCGGCACGCTCTTCCTCGATGAAATCGGCGACATGCCGCTGCACCTGCAAAGCCATCTGCTGCGCGTCCTGCAGGAACGTGTCGTGACGCCGCTGGGCAGCGCCGGGGCGATACCCGTCAACGTGGCCGTCATCTGCGCCACCAACCGCAAGCTGCGCGACATGATCGCCGCCGGCAGCTTCCGCGAAGATTTGTACTACCGCTTGAACGGATTGGTGGTCAAGCTGCCGCCGCTGCGCGAACGCAGCGACCTCGATACCCTGGTGGAGCGCATCCTGCGCGCTGAATCGCCGCAGCGCCGCGTGCGCGTATCGGCCGCCGTGACGGCGCTGTTCCATCAATACACCTGGCCCGGCAACCTGCGCCAGCTCGCCAACCTGCTGCGCACCGCGTTGATCCTGGCCGGCGACGAAAGCGAAATCACCCATGCCCACCTGCCCGACGACTTCCTCGAAGACATCGTGCCCTCGGACGAATCGCGCGTGACGGCCAGCGCGGAACAGCTTGCGCCGGCGGCGCAAAAGCTGGAAGACATCGGCCTGAGCGCGATCAAACAGGCGCTGGAAGCCAACCACGGCAACGTCTCGGCGGCGGCGCGCGTACTTGGCGTGTCGCGCACCACGATCTACCGCAAGCTGCAATAAGCTTGCGACCGGAGGCAAGCAAACCGCTGCACCGGCATATCGTCGCATTCGCCGTCCCCATTGACAGGCCGCCAAACAGGCATCAAAGTTGCAGCCAACTCCGCACTTTTCGGCGAGAATCGACAATGCGAGAAAACTTGCGAACCAAGTCCCCACCGGCCGGCACTCGAACCGAGGCAGGCAGCCAGCCGCGAGCGCGCGATTCCGCCGGAAGCGGCGTGGCCGACAATCGCGCCTCCAGCGCCGCCCTGCGCCAGTTGATCGCGTCAATCGACAGCAGCCCGCGCATGATTGCGCAGCGCGCACAGATCCAAGGTATTTCCGGCGCCAGCAAGGACAAGCCGGAAACTTCCGCCATGCAGGCGGATGGGGTGGTGCAGGCAAAAACCACGGTTTCCTGGACAAGCCAGGAGTTCCCCTACATCTCCACCAGCACAAAGAAACTCGAAAATGCCGTGGTGGGCAACCGCATGGACGCGCATTTGGACCCGGACGAGCCGATCAAGGGCAATGACGCCGATTCGAACCACCAGAAGCCTTTATACGAAAGCCTGGCGAAGTATTGGAACCCCGGCAGCAAGAAATGGATACGGGGGCATATGCTCAATGCCAACCTGGGCGGCCCCAACGTATCGGTCAACCTGTTCCCCATCACCGGGCATGCCAACGGCGACCATTTGCACTACGTCGAAAACCACGTGAAAAAATGGCTGCTCGCCAAGCGCGAAGTCTCCTATACCGTGGTCGCGCATCGCGACGCTTCCGATACCGGCAGAACGGAAGGTTCCGTAGCGGTTCCCAACGCAAAAGGGGCGTTCGTCTGCTTCGCGGAAACCCTCGACAACGAGGACGACAAGGAGAAAAAAAGCATCAGCAGAACGATTTATTCCGATCCCGCCGAACCGAAAGTGAACCCCGGGCATGCATCACGGGTAGTCAACGAACTTGGCACGACCGAAAACGCATTTGTCACGCTGACCGACGAGGAAGAAGAAATCCTCTCGAAAATCATGGACGTCAGCGACGATGAAGAGCTGGAAGAGGTATTCGACGGCGAGACGGAAGACTTGCCGGTGTTCGTCAAGGTATTGATCGGGAAAATGGTCTGGGGAGACGGCTACGACTGGGAAGATACCGGCGAAACGCAAGATACCGAGGAAGACAAGGCCGGAAGAACCTTGAACGCCGGGCTGAAGAACTGGATCAACCACAAGAAACTGACGAAGGCGGAGGTGGAAAAGTGGATGTTGAAAAACAAGGAGAAAGGCACATCCAATCGATGGAGCGTGTCTTCTTCCTGAATACGGCCGTACGCCGGATGGCGGGTATCGGATGCGGCAAGCCCGCATTGTTCCGCAGCAGTTGGCGATCGTTGTTCCGAAGAGGTGCGAAGTCAACATTCGGCGGATTGCAATCCGCCCTACGGTAGCGCCGTTGCGCCCTTCTACTTTTCCCGCTCAATCAAGGCGTCCACGCTGAAGTTGGGGTGCAACACCTCCCACAACTCGACGCCAAGCGCCCGCGCAACACGTTCAG
>DASVYZ010000611.1:0-1898 GCA_036391935.1 Burkholderiaceae bacterium
CTTGGACTGTAGCAATATATTTGCGCGCCAAGTGCCTGACGTTTATTTATTACAAATACTTACTCGAATTTACACTTCCGTCATTGCAGGAGCGTCAACAGGTACGCCTGTCGCCTGTATCGGATCGGGGCCGAGGTGTGCTGATATGATGGGTGCTCTGGAATGACAACACCTTCGACGATGATAGAAACCGAACGCCTGATCCTGCGCCGCTTCACGCCTGACGACGCGGAAGCGCACTTCCCCCTGCTCGCCGATCCGGAAGTCAATCGCTATACCGGCCAAGCCCTGGTGCAGACCGTCGAACAGACGCGGCAAGCGCTACTCGACCATCCGATACGGGACTACGAAGTATTCGGCTATGGCCGCATGGCTTGCATCGAGAAGAGCACGGGACGGCTGGTCGGCTTTTCAGGCATGAAGTACCTGCCCGACTTGGGAGAAACCGACGTCGGCTACCGCTTCCTGCGCGATAGTTGGGGCAAGGGCTATGCCACGGAGAGTGCGCAAGTGCTGATGCGCGAATGCATCCGCGAATTCGGGCTGCGCCGCGTGATCGGCATGGCGGACCGGCGCAACACCGGCTCGACGCGGGTGCTGGCCAAGCTCGGGTTGAGCTATGAGCGGGAGATCGACGTCGATGGAAGCGGCGCTATGTTCGACTTGTATGGGCTGCAGGTTTAGGCGGGCTCACATCAGGATGATGTCGTACTGCTCCTGGTGGTAGACATTCTCCACTTGCAGCGAAATCGGCTTGCCGATGAAGTCGCCCAGCATCGCCAGGTGTTGCGACTCTTCCTCGAGGAACATGTCCACCACCACCTGTGAAGCGAGGATGCGGAATTCCCTGGGGTTGAACTGCTTCGCTTCGCGCAACAGTTCGCGCAGGATTTCATAGCAGATCGTGCGTGCCGTCTTGACTTGGCCCTTGCCCTGGCAGGCGGGGCAGGGTTCGCACAGGATATGGGCCAAGGACTCGCGCGTGCGCTTGCGCGTGGTTTCGACCAGGCCCAGCGCCGAGAAGCCCGAGACCGAGATCTTGGTGCGGTCGCGTGAGAGCGCCTTGTTCAATTCCGCCAGCACGGCTTGCCTGTGCTCGGCGCTTTCCATGTCGATGAAATCGAGGATGATGATGCCGCCCAGGTTGCGCAAGCGCAGTTGGCGCGCAATGGCGTGCGCCGCCTCGAGGTTGGTCTTGAAGATGGTGTCGTCGAAATTGCGGCCCGTCACAAAGCTGCCGGTATTGACGTCGATCGTGGTCATGGCTTCGGTCTGGTCGACGATCAGGTAGCCGCCGGACTTCAGGTCGACGCGCCGGCCCAGCGCACGTTCGATTTCCTCTTCCACGCCGTACAGGTCGAACAGCGGGCGCTCGCCCGTGTAATGCGCCAGCTTGGGCAGCACGGAAGGCGTGAAGGTAGCGCCGAACTGTAGCAGCATTTGATGGTTTTCGCGCGAATCGACCTGGATGGTCGAGGTTTCGTCATTGACGAAGTCGCGCAATACCCGCTGTGCCAGGCTCAGGTCTTGGTAGAGCAGCGTCGGCGCCGGGTTGGTCTTGGCTTGCTGCGTGATCGTGGCCCAGGTCTTGCGCAGGTATTCCACGTCGGCAGCCAGGTCGGCATCGCTCGCGTCTTCGGCCATGGTGCGGATGATGAAGCCGCCTTTTTCTTCCGGCAGCATCAGTTTTTGCACCTTGGCGCGCAAGGCTTCGCGTTCGGCTTCGTTTTCGATGCGCTGCGAGATGCCGATGTGCGAATCCTGGGGCAGATAGACCAACATGCGGCCGGCAATCGAAATCTGCGTCGACAGGCGTGCACCCTTGGTGCCGATCGGGTCTTTCACCACTTGCACCGTCAAGGCCTGGCCGTCGTAGAGTAGCCGTTCGATCGGAATCG
>DASVYZ010000612.1:0-12204 GCA_036391935.1 Burkholderiaceae bacterium
ATGCCGCGCACCGTGCCTGGCTCAAGAGCGAGGCCGAGCGCCTCGGCGTGGCAGGCCATGTGTTGTGGACCGGCTGGCTGCCGGGCGATGAAGCCTGGGGCTATGTGCGCCGGGCCGAAGTCGGGCTTTCGCCTTTCCCGCGCAGCTTCCTGCTCGATAGCGCTTCACCGACCAAGGCCGTCGAATACATGGCGCTGGGACTGCCCGTGGTGGTCAACGACAATCCGGACCAGGCGCAAGTGGTGGCCGAGAGCGGCGGCGGCCTGTGCGTGCCGCTCGAGCCGCAAGCCTTTGCCGATGCGGTGATCAGCCTGCTGCGTTCGCCCGAGACGCGCCGCGCGATGGGCGAGCGCGGGCGCGACTACGTCAGGCGCGTGCGCTGCTACGACAACATCGCCGAAGCCGTGGCGCGCGTCTACCGCGAACTCGGCGATGTGATCCCGGCTGTGGGGGAGATGTCATGAGATTGGCTACCGTCACGCTCTCTTGCGCGGTTTCGCTGGCGCTTTCCGCTCAAGTCGCAGCGCAGGAAAGCGGCAATTGGCAGCCGGTCAAGGATGTCTCGCTGGCGATAGACAGCGGCAGCATCCTCGATTTCTCCAATTTTCTGCCGCCGGCCAAGGCGATCACGGCGCGCCTGATCGTCAATTCGGCCGGCGCCTTCGCCGCGGCCGACAAGCCGCAAATCCCGCTGCGTTTCCTGATGGCTTCGACAGGCTTCGGTTCGGCCACCGGCGGCTTCCCCGATCACGCCACGACGGACACTTACGTTGCGCAATTGCGCGCGCACGGCTACAACATGGCGCGCGTCGACTTCGAGGAAGACACCTTGATGAACGGGCGCAAGGGCGATTTCGATTTCAATCCGGAGCAGTTCGACCGCTTCCACTACCTGTTGGCCGCCTTGAAGAAACAAGGCATCTACTATGTGTTGAACGGCTTGAGCTCGAACAATGGCGGCTTCGGCAACGTCAACGACCGCTGGAACGACCATCATCATTTGAAGGTCGGCATCTATGTCGATCCCGATGCGCAGGCGCACTGGAAGATGTTGATGGACAAGATGCTCAACTCCCCCAATTCGTATAGCGGCGTGGCGCCGCTGGCCGATCCGGCCATGGCCGGGCTCATCATGGTCAACGAAGGCGGCCTGGCTTTCCTGTCGCATGGCGGCATTCCCGACGTGTTGCGCCAACCGTTCAACGATTGGCTGAAAAAGAAATACGGCAGCACCGCTACGCTGGCCCAGCAGTGGAAGGGCGAACTATCGAGTTCGGAATCGCTCGATAACGGCACGGTGGCCTTGCCCAGGCAAGACTCGTGGAACAGCCATCGCATGAGCGACCTGCAGCGCTTTTTCTTCGAGATGGAAAAATACACGGCGGACTGGATGACGGCTTACCTGCGCCAGATCGGCTACCAGGGCCTGGTGACGGCCTACGACAATTGGCTGTCGCCGGCGGCGAGCTTCTCGCGCGGGCAATTCCAGTGGGTCGATCTGCACAACTATTATTCCGAGCCGACGGCCTTCGTCGACAAGGGTTCCAAGATGCCGCAAGACAGCATGCTGGCCGGCGGCGCGAAGTATATTGCCGAACTCGCGGCCAACCGCCATGCCGGCCGTGCCTTCACCGTGTCCGAATACGGCCAGGTGTTCTGGAACAAGTATCGCCGCGAATCGGCGCTGGCGGTGCCGGCTTATGCGGGCTTCCAGAACTGGAACATGATTTCCCAGCATGCCTATGCGATTGCGCTGAGCTACGCGAATAATGGCGGACGCAAGGATGCGATCTATCCCTTCATGGCCGGCCTCGATCCGATCGCGCGCGCCGACGAAACCCTGGCCGCCTTGCTCTACCTGCGCGGCGACGTGGCGCCGGCGCGGCGTAACCTGGGCATCAAGCTGACGCCGGAGTTCGTGTTCGATCAGAACCCCATGTTGGGCAACATCCCCTTCGACATCACGCGCATGGGCCTGGTGTCGGGTATTGCGCTCGATCCGCTCGGCAAGCTCGAAACAGCCGGGGCCTACGATGCGCAAATCGCACCGGGCAGCGCGGACGTGAAGGTCGCGGGCAAGACCGTGCACGGCGACGAAGGCTTGATGAGCAAGGCCGCCAAACTGGTCGGCGGCAATATCGGCACGCAAGCCGGCAAGGTCGATGCCGTGGCGGCCGGGCGCTTCAATGGCCGCGTCGGGGCCCTGCGCACGGCCGGCGTGCTCGACGCGGACAACCCGAGCGCGGCCGACCGCGGCTATTACCAGACCGATACCGGCCAGATCGTGCTCGACACGCAGCGAAAGCGCCTGACGGTGGTGACGCCGCGCACCGAGGCGGCGGTATTCGATACGCTCGAACCCATCACGCTATCCAACCTCAAGATCGATAGCGCCGACACGCCGGCCCTGGTGTCGGTCTCGGCCATGGACGGCAACCCTCTGCAAACCTCGAAACGCATGCTGGTGGTGCTGGCGACCGACGCGCGCAACAGCAATATGCAGTTCGCCGATGCCAACGAGACCACGCTCGTCGCTTTGGGCAAGCTGCCGGTACTGATGCAGACCGCGGCAGTCAAGCTGACGCTGGCGAACGCCAACGCCGCCAAATTGAAGGTGTATTCCGACACCTTGGCCGGCAAGCGCGGCGACCAGATCGCCGTGCAGCATGATTCAGGCAGCATTACTTTCACGCTCGATACCTCCAAGCTCTCGCATGGGCCGACCACGTATTTTGAAATCGTCGGAGGCGATCAATGAACCAATCCGTCGTCTTCGTCCTGCCGGAAATGCTGCCCGTACCCGCCGTGAAGGGCGGGGCGGTCGAGCATTGGGTCGATGAAGCCTCGCGACGCATGGCCGCCAGGGGCGCCAAGGTCGGCGTGGTATCGCGTCCGGCGGGTAGCCCGGGCGATGCGGCCATCGACTACGTCGGCATATCCTGGACGCGCTTCGAACAATATTGCCACGGCTTGAAGGAAAAGCTCGGCCGGCGCAATCCTTTACGCCACCTGGCCAAGATGCAGAACGTGTTTTCTTACGGAATGCGCGCTGCGCGCGCCGTGCGTGCTTACGACGTGATCTACCTGCACAACGAGCCGAATGTCTTGTTGTTCCTGAACAGGAAGCCGGGGCAGAAGATCGTGCTCCATATGCACAACGATCATCTGTCGATCCGCCTGTTCCGGCCCTTGTACCGCCGGGTGCTGAAGAAGGTCGACCGGGTGATCTGCGTCAGCGAATACATCCGGCGCCAGGCGGCAAGGCATTTTCCCGAGCATGCACACCGTTTCACGGTGGCCTTGAATGCCACCGACCCGGAAACCTTCAAGCCCCACGAGGTAGCGCCTGCGCGCACTGGCCCGCTGCAATTCGATGCAGGCAAGCGCTACCTCCTCTATGTCGGGCGTCTCGTGCCGATCAAGGGCGTGCATGTGCTGATCGAAGCCTTTCCCGAAATCCTCCGCCGTCACCCCGACGTGCGGCTGGTGATCACGGGGTCGTCCTTCTTCCAGGGCGCGGCGCGCACCGAATACGAACGCGAACTGGTGGCCCTGGCGGAACCGGTTGCTTCCAGCATCGTCTTCACCGGTTTTTTGCCGCACGAAACCTTGAAGTATCTCTATGCCGCGGTCGACATCGTGGTCATGCCTTCCGTATGGCAAGAGCCGCTAGGGCTGGTCATGCTCGAGGCGATGGCTTCGGGAACGCTCCTGGTCGGCTCCAGCGTGGGCGGGGTGCCCGAAGTGATCGACAGCGGGCGCAACGGCGTGCTGGTGCCGGCCGGCGATGCCGCACGGCTGGCTGACGCCGTGTGCGCCGCATTGGACGATCCGGCAGCGATGCGCCGCATGGAAGCGGCGGCGCGCGAAACCATCGTGGAAAAATTTACCTGGGAGCGTTTGATGGGAGAAGTCGAAGCGGCAATGGGAGTGTCCCCATGATTGCCATCGTGTACCCGCAGTTTTACGGCGTCGGCGGTATTGCGCGCTACCTCGATTCGTTTTTGTCGAACCTTCCTCCGGGCAGCCCCAAGGTTTACCTGATCACGGGCGACGAAAACCGGCGTGAGGTTTCCTATCCCGGTGTCGAGATTGTGCACGTGCCGTCGGCCGGCGGGCGCTTCGGCTTGTTCACCTGGGGTTGGGCGGTGCGCAAGCTGGTGCAAAAGCTGTATGACGAAGGCAAGATCCGCTGGGTCAATTTCCATTTCCCCCCGCTGATCCCCGGCCTGTTTCTGCCGCGCCATATTCCGGTATTGCTGACGGCGCACACGACTTACCTCGGCATGTCGGGCCGCTTTTACGAGACGCGCCATTTCGACAGCCAGTGGGGCGGCATGTCGCTGGCGATCAAGTCGTGGATGGAGCGCCGCATTTTTTCCAGGACCCGCAAGGTCGTGACGCTGACCGAGCAGGGGCGGCAGGAGGTGCTGGCCTATGGCTTCAAGGGACCGATTGCCGTGATTCCGAATGGCGCCGACGTGAAGCTCTTCGCCCCCGATGGCGGCGTGGAGAAGGATATCGACGTATTGTTCTGCGGCCGCATCGAATTCCGCAAGGGCAGCCGCGCCATGGTGCAGCTGTGCCGCCGCCTGATCGAATTGAAACCCGATATCCGCATCGCCATCGTCGGCTATGGCGATGACGACGCCTGGGTCAGGGAAGCGCTGACGCCTTACCTGAAGAACGTGCTATTGACCGGCAAGGTGCCGCTGTCGCAGATGACGGGGTACTACAACCGCAGCCGTGTCTATGCCTCGACGTCGTACTACGAAGGCTTGCCCGGCACCTGCCTGGAGGCGATGGCGATGCAATTGCCTGCCGTGGTGTGGGACTTCCTGTTCTATCGCGGCCTCGTAATCGAGGGCAAGACCGGCTTCACGGCACGGCCCAACGATTTTTTGGCGATGGGCGACAAGGTCATGGAATTGCTCGGCAATCCCGTGCTGGCGGCCGAGATGGGCCGCGGCGGGCGCGCCTTGCTCGAAACCGAATATAGCTGGTCCAAGCTGGCCGGCGACTTGATGGCGGTGTACTGATGAATAGAGAACGTCCACTCCGCATTATGATGCTGGGCCTGCGCGGTTTCCCCAATGTGCAGGGCGGCGTCGAGACGCATGCCGAGCACTTGTGCCCGCGCCTGGCGCGCATGGGCTGCGAAGTGACGGTGCTGGTGCGTTCGCCCTACCAACCCAAGGAAGTCGGGAGCGAATGGCAGGGCGTGAAGTTCGTGCCGCTGTGGGCGCCGAAGTCCAAGGGACTGGAAGCGATCGTCCATACCTTTCTCGGTACGCTCTATGCGGCCGTCAAGCGCCCCGACATTCTGCATATCCAGGCTATCGGCCCGGCCATCATGACACTGCCGGCGCGCCTCTTCGGCTTGCGCGTGGTGGTGACGCATCACGGCCCCGATTACGATCGGCAGAAGTGGGGGCGCTTTGCGCGCTTCGTGTTGCAACTGGGCGAACGCTGGGGCATGCGCTGCGCGAACGAGCGCATCGTCATCTCGCATGTGATCGCGGACCTCGTGCGGTCCAAGCATGCGCGCGAATCCTCGCTGATTCCGAACGGCGTCGCGCTCGGGCCTTTGCCCAAGTCGGTCGCGGCGCTGGAACGTTTCGGCTTGCGGCGCCGCCGTTACGTGCTGCTGGTGTCGCGCCTGGTGCCGGAGAAGCGCCATCTCGATTTGATCGAGGCCTTCCAGGAGGCACGGCTCGATGGCTGGAAGCTGGTATTGGTCGGCGGCGCCGATCATCCCGACGAATATCAGCGAGAGGTCATTGCGCGCGCCGAGGAAACCGGCACGGTGATGACCGGTTTCCAGAGCGGCGTCGCCTTGCAGGAGTTGTATGCGCATGCCGGGCTGTTCGTGCTGCCGTCTTCGCATGAAGGCATGCCGATTGCGATGCTTGAAGCGCTGTCCTACGGCCTGCCCGTGGTGGCAAGCGATATTGCGGCCAATGTCGAGGTCGGCCTCGGGTCGGAACACTATTTTGCGTTGGGCAATCGCGCCGCGCTCGCGGCGAGGATCAGGCAGCACGCGGCAGCCGAGCCTGACGATGCGAGCTGCCACGCGCGCCGCACCTGGGTCGCCGAGCGTAACGATTGGCAGCGCGTCGCGTCGCGCACACTGGAAGTTTACGGAATGGTTTCAAGCAATAGTAAAGGATAAGGTCATGGCAATTCTCGTTACCGGCGGCGCCGGCTACATCGGCTCGCACACTTGCGTGGAACTGTTCGCTGCGGGCAATGAACTGGTGGTGGTGGACAATCTGTGCAACAGCAAGGAAGCGGCGCTGGAACGCGTCGGCCGGATCGCCGACCGGCAACTGGTTTTCCATCATGTCGATATCCGCGACCGCAACGCCCTGCGTGAAGTGTTTCAGCGGCATGCGATCGAAGCCGTGGTGCATTTCGCCGGCCTCAAGGCGGTCGGCGAATCGGTGGCGCAGCCCTTGCGCTACTACGACAATAACGTCTCCGGCACATTGACGTTATGCGAGGTGATGCAGGAAGCCGGCGTCAGGCGCCTGGTGTTCAGCTCTTCGGCCACGGTCTATGGCGATCCGCATGCCGTGCCGATCCGCGAGGACTTCCCGGTAGGGCGCACCACCAATCCCTACGGCACGAGCAAGATGATGATCGAGCAGATCCTGCGCGATCTGTACGCCTCGGACTCGTCCTGGCGCATCGGCCTGCTGCGTTACTTCAACCCGGTCGGCGCGCATGAAAGCGGCTTGATCGGCGAAGACCCGAACGGCATCCCCAACAACCTCATGCCCTTCATTTCCCAGGTGGCGGTGGGGCGGCGCGAATACCTGCAAGTGTTCGGTCAGGATTATCCGACGACCGACGGCACCGGCGTGCGCGACTATATCCACGTGGTCGATCTGGCCAAGGGCCACGTCGCGGCGCTGAGCTATCTGGCGCGCAACGGGGGCTTGCTGACGGTGAACCTCGGCACCGGCCGCGGGCACAGTGTGCTCGAAGTGGTGAAGGCTTTCGAAGAAGCCAGCGGACGTGAAATCAAGGTGCGCATGGCACCGCGCCGTGCCGGTGACATCGCCTGCTGCTATGCCGACTCCAGTCTGGCCAAGGAAAAGCTGGGCTGGTCGGCAGCCTTGGGCATAGACAGGATGTGCGCCGATTCGTGGCGCTGGCAGTCGCGCAATCCACGGGGATTTGAAGGGGCCTGAGCCTCCTCGGTACTCTTTTCGTACAGATTTCCATTATCGGAAAAACAGGGGGACGTATCCCTCAGTAACAATCGGGGTCGATCAGTAGGATTCGATCAAAAAATAAACATGAAATAAATGTTTCAAAATTGACAGTAATTGCGAAATAATATTTCAAAAGTTGATTTTTGATTAACTTTTTGATGCGCAATCGACGACGATGGCAGTTTAGGTAATTGCAGTAATGTAATTGCAACTGAAAGTTGTTTTTTGTTCATTTTTATGGGGTTCGTTATGGTTAAATTCTTGAGCAGCCTGGCTTTGGCAGCAGGCTTGGTCGCATCGGCGAGCGCCGGTGCCGCAACCTACAATCTCGGCACCTTGCCGGCCGGCATCACGCAGTTTGGCGTCAACCAGGTCAGCGGAAGCTTCTCCGATACGATCGACTTCACGCTGAGCAATATGTCGACGCTGTCGGTCGGCATCGGCGCGCTGAACTTCAACTTGGGCGGTTCGCCGTTCAAGAACATCAGCAATCTCGATTTGACCTTGCATACGGCAGGCGGCACCGACCTGGGCAGCGGCGCCGATATCACGCTGCACAACCTGGCTGCCGGCGGCTATTACGCGATCGTCTCGGGTAATGCCAACGGCGCGGCCGGCGGCGAATACGGCGGCGCGATCTCGGTCTCGCCGGTGCCCGAAGCCGGCACCGTGGCCATGCTGTTGGCCGGCCTCGGTTTGCTGGGCTATGTCGTGTCGCGCCGCAAGGCTTGAATCGCGTAGTGCGTTCACCGTGTTCAGCCGGCTCCATCAGCTGAACGGGAAGCAGGCCCCTGGGCCTGCTTTTTCCGCATTTTTCGATTTGGAGTCCACCATGCGCAAACTGTTAATCAGCCTGACTTTGGCGGCAGGCCTGGCGGCATCGGCAAGTGCCGGTGCGGCAACTTATGATCTCGGCGTCTTGACCGAAAGCGTGACGCTTTTCGGCCCTTACACCATGAATCTCGGTCCCAACCCCACTTTTGCTTCTTTTGACATGATCGATTTTTCGATCACCAAGGAGGAGAACATTACCTTCACCGGCGCCCCGATCAATAACCCGCCCAACATGGACATCAACTCCTTCGGCATGTCGTTGTGGGGTCCAGGCAATGTCGCACTTGGCGGGACAGGGGTCGGCGGTACCGCTCTATGGGTTCCTCCTGGAAATTATCAAATCCTGATTGGTGCCGTCCTGGATGGCACTTCGGGCGGGCAATATTCGGGCTCGATCCAGCTTTCCCCGGTGCCGGAGGCCGGCACCGGGGTCATGATGCTGGCCGGCTTGGGCATGCTGGCCTTCGTCGCCAAGCGCCGCACGATGTGACACAGCGTTTGGATACTTGGCGGCGGCTACGCCGGCATACAAAAGGGCGGGTCGGAAGACTCGCCTCATTCTTTGCGCGCCCGGCATGGGCGCGCTTTGCGGGCGCCTTGTGGCCGGGTCACATTCGGTAACATCTCTTACCCCTATCCTACCAAGTGGCCATGCACCGTGGCCCGACTTTTGCGTAAGCTTGAGGCAACACAGCGGAACAAGTCCAAGTGGTATGGCCGGTGCAAGCCAGTCAAACGAACCTCAGGGGGAACCATTCCTCCGCGGGCTTGCCAAACCGGCATTCCCCGTCTTCGCGCCTACTAGGAAGGAACAAGAACATGAAGATTTATCCTGTCATTCTGGCCGGCGGCTCCGGCAGCCGGCTCTGGCCGCTCTCTCGCGAAGTCCTTCCCAAGCAATTGCTTCCGCTTGTATCCGACAAGACCATGCTGCAGGAAACGGTGCTGCGCCTCTCCGGTTCGCCGGACTGGATGCCGCCTCTGGTTATCTGCGGCAACGAACATCGCTTCCTGGTTGCCGAGCAATTGCGCGAAATCGATATTGCGCCGGCCGGCATCGTGCTTGAGCCGGAAGGGCGCAATACCGCGCCGGCTGCGGCAGTGGCGGCGCATTTTCTGCGGAAGGAAGACGAGGATGCGGTCATGCTGGTGCTGCCGGCAGACCATGCGATCTCGGATGTGCCGGCCTTCCATGAAGCAATACGGCGCGCTGCCGCGGCGGCCGAGTGGGGTACGCTGGTTACCTTCGGCATCGTACCGACTTCCGCCGAAACGGGCTACGGCTATATCAAGCGCGGCGAAGCCATGGCAGGATTGGAAGGCTGCTTCAAGGTCGAGCGTTTCGTCGAGAAGCCGGATCTGGCTACTGCCGAATCCTTCGTTGCTTCGCAAGAGTATTGCTGGAACAGCGGCATGTTCCTGTTCCGCGCGTCGGACTATCTGCAGGAGCTCGGCAGCTTCCGTCCCGAGATGGTGCGGCAATGCGAGCGCGCCTTCCGCGATGCCTACCGCGATCTCGATTTCTGCCGCCTCGATGAAGTGGCTTTCGCCGCCTGCCCGTCCGAATCGATCGATTACGCCGTGATGGAATCGACGCGCCGCGCCGTGGTGGTGCCGTCGGAGATCGGCTGGAGCGACGTGGGTTCGTGGTCGGCGCTGTGCGAAGTGCAACAGGCTGACGAGAACGGCAACGTGCTGCGCGGCGATGTCTATGCCGAGGGGGTGGGCAATTCGCTGATCCGCTCCGAGAGCCGCTTCGTCGCCGCTATCGGCGTGCAGGACCTCGTGGTGGTGGAAACCAAGGATGCGGTGCTGGTGGCCCACAAGGACCAGGTGCAGAAAGTCAAGCAGGTCGTGGGGCACTTGAAGGCGCAAGGGCGTTCCGAGCATGTCTGCCATACGCGTGTCTACAGACCTTGGGGCTGCTATGAAGGCATCGATTGCGGCGACCGCTTCCAGGTCAAACGCATCACCGTCAAGCCAGGCGGCAAGCTCTCGCTGCAAATGCATCATCATCGTGCCGAGCATTGGGTCGTGGTCAGCGGCACGGCACGCGTGACGCGCGGCGAGGAAGTGCAACTGCTGGCGGAAAACGAATCGGCCTACATTCCGATCGGCGCCACGCACCGGCTGGAAAACCCGGGCAAGGTGCCGCTCCATTTGATCGAAGTGCAGTCGGGCAGCTATCTCGGGGAAGACGACATCGTTCGGCTGGAGGATATTTATCGGCGCTCCTGAGCGCGCAAATGTGATTGACCGAACGGCCCGCTCATAGCCCGATTGCGGGCCGTTTGTTTTTGATGCAAGTGTGATGAAAATCGTATGGCTAAATTTCACAAGCCGAAAATTGCATTTCGTATTGTGAAATCCACGCGTTGCGCGGCATCATCGAAAAATTTCATACGCAGGAAAATCATTTCGTATCGCGAAAATTAAATAATAAGTATTTGAAAATAAAGGAATAAAAAATCGTTATATGTCTTATATAAGACATTGTTGCTATGCGAAATGAAGCCTATCATTTAGCCATAGGGTTTCGGTTTTCAAGCAATCTCATTTCACATAGGAGAACGACGATGGCAACTCGCGAACAGCAAATTCAAGCTCTGGAAAAGGATTGGGCGGAGAATCCGCGCTGGAAGGGCATCACGCGCAACTACACGGCGGAAGATGTCGTGCGCCTGCGCGGCTCGGTGCAGATCGAGCATACGCTGGCCAAGCGCGGCGCCGAGAAGCTCTGGCACCTGATCAACAATGAGCCTTTCGTCAACGCGCTCGGCGCCTTGACCGGCAATCAGGCCATGCAGCAAGTCAAGGCAGGCTTGAAGGCGATCTATCTTTCGGGTTGGCAAGTCGCCGGCGACGCCAACCTGGCCGGCGAAATGTATCCCGACCAATCGCTTTATCCGGCCAACTCGGTGCCGATGGTGGTCAAGCGCATCAACAACACCTTTCAGCGCGCCGACCAGATTCAATGGTCCGAAGGCAAGGACGACATCGATTACTTCGCTCCCATCGTGGCCGATGCCGAAGCCGGTTTCGGCGGCGTGTTGAATGCCTTCGAATTGATGAAGTCCATGATCGAGGCGGGCGCTTCGGGGGTGCACTTCGAAGACCAGCTCGCTTCGGTCAAGAAGTGCGGCCACATGGGCGGCAAGGTGCTGGTGCCTTCGCGTGAAGCCGTCGAGAAGCTGACCGCCGCACGCCTGGCAGCCGACGTGATGGGCACGCCGACCATCCTGGTCGCACGTACCGACGCCGAAGCGGCCGATCTGCTGACCTCGGACATCGACGAAAACGACAAGCCCTACTGCACCGGCGAGCGCACCGTCGAAGGCTTCTTCAAAACCAAGCCCGGCATCGAGCAGGCGATTGCACGCGGTCTGGCTTACGCGCCTTACGCCGACCTGGTCTGGTGCGAAACCGGCAAGCCGGACCTGAACTTCGCACGCAAGTTCGCCGAAGCGATCCACGCCAAGTTCCCGGGCAAGATGCTGGCCTATAACTGCTCGCCCTCGTTCAATTGGAAGAAGAACCTGGACGACGCGACGATTGCCAAGTTCCAGAAGGAATTGGGCGCCATGGGCTACAAGTTCCAGTTCATCACGCTGGCCGGCTTCCACGCGCTGAACTATTCGATGTTCAACCTGGCCCACGGCTATGCGCGCAACCAGATGTCGGCCTTCGTCGAACTGCAGGAAGCCGAATTTGCCGCCGCCGAGAAGGGCTTCACTGCGGTCAAGCACCAGCGCGAAGTCGGCACCGGCTACTTCGACGCCGTCACGCAAGCGATCCAGCAGGGCCAGTCTTCGACCACGGCTCTGCACGGTTCGACCGAGAACGAGCAGTTCTTCGAAAAGAAGGTTGCTTGATTTCGTAATCCAGACAGCATAAGAGGAAAGGGGGCCGGGAACCGGCCACCCGCGGAGGAGACCCACCGCGCCCCGGCACAACCGGGGCGCGGTTTTTTTGTCCGTTCGCCTCCCTCGGCTGGGCAGCCGTTTCCTTAAGAGCCTGTTTATGATCTGTTTGACATGCACGCAGCTCCGCAAACCGGTCGAATGCTAGGCGCAGCGACGCGTCGTAGCGGTGCTACGGCAAGGAGCTGCAACAACGCAAGCGACCGGTTTACGGAGCTGCCCGAAGGGTT
>DASVYZ010000613.1:0-1878 GCA_036391935.1 Burkholderiaceae bacterium
CGCACTCGAAGCCGGCGCGGACGACGTGATCACCGACGACGAAGGCGGCATCGAAGTGTTGACCCCGCCGCACGACCTGCCCATGGTCAAGGAAGCGCTGGAAAAGGCCGGCTTCAAGGCGGAAGTGGCGGAAGTCGTGATGAAGCCGGAAAACGAAACCGTCTTTACCGGCGACGACGCGGTCAAGATGCAAAAGCTGCTCGATGCCCTGGAGAACCTGGACGACGTGCAGGAAGTCTATTCCAACGCCGTGATCGACTTGTAATTCCAAGCCCAACACATTCATGAAAATTCTGGTCATCGGTTCAGGCGGCCGCGAACACGCCCTGGCTTGGAAAATCGCCCAATCGGAGCGTATCCAGATGGTGTACGTGGCGCCGGGCAACGGCGGCACGGCGCAAGACGTACGCCTGGAAAACGTCCCTATCACCGACGTGCAGGCACTGGTCGAGTTCGCCAAGAAAGAGCATATCGCGCTGACCGTGGTCGGCCCTGAAGCCCCCTTGGCGGCCGGCGTGGTCAATGCTTTCCGCGAACATGGCTTGAAGATTTTCGGCCCGACCAAGGAAGCGGCCCAGCTCGAAAGCTCGAAGGATTTCGCCAAGGCCTTCATGAAGCGCCATCATATCCCGACCGCGGATTACGAGACCTTTTCCGATGCCAAGGCAGCGCATGCCTACGTCGACGCCAAGGGCGCGCCTATCGTGATCAAGGCCGATGGCCTGGCTGCCGGCAAGGGCGTAGTCGTGGCAATGACGCTGGCGGAAGCGCACGAGGCAATCGACATGATGTTGTCGGACAATCGCCTGGGCGATGCCGGCGCGCGCGTGGTCATCGAAGAATTTTTGGCCGGCGAAGAAGCCAGCTTCATCGTCATGGTCGACGGCAAGAACATTTTGCCGCTCGCCACCAGCCAGGACCACAAACGTCTGAAAGACGACGACCAGGGCCCGAACACGGGCGGCATGGGCGCGTATTCACCCGCGCCCATCGTCACGCCGCAATTGCATGCGCGCGTGATGCGGGAAATCATCGTGCCCACCGTGCACGGCATGGCCAAGGACGGCATTCCCTATACGGGCTTCCTGTATGCCGGCTTGATGATCGACGACAAGGGCAACCCGAAGACGCTGGAATTCAACTGCCGCATGGGCGACCCGGAAACGCAGCCCATCATGGCACGCCTGAAAACCGATTTCCTGACCGTGGCCGAGCATGCCGTCAACGGCACGCTCGATACCATCGAACTCGAATGGGACCGCCGCACCGCGCTTGGCGTCGTGCTGGCTGCACACGGTTACCCGGAAGCGCCGCGCAAAGGCGATGCCATCACCGGCATTCCGGCCGAAACCGCCGATTGCGTGACGTTCCATGCCGGCACCACGTTTGCCGACGGCAAGCTCACTGCCTCCGGCGGCCGCGTGCTGTGCGTGGTAGGCTTGGGCGACAGCGTCAAGATGGCGCAGAGCCATGCCTACGAGGCGATCGAACATATCCATTTCGACGGCATGCAATTCCGCACCGACATCGGCTGGCGCGCGCTCAAGCGCCGCGCCTGAACCATCCCGGCGGGAGCATCCTGTTCCCGCCTTTTTCCCCCTCATCCCACCGTGACTACCCTTTCCCGTTCCGCTCCCGCCGTCAAAACTTATCTCGAAGGCTTGCAGCAGCGCATCGTCGCAGCGCTGGAGCAGATCGATGGCAAATCCTTCATCACCGATTCCTGGCAACGTGCCGAGGGCGGCGGCGGGGTGTCGCGCGTCATCGAGGAAGGCAATGTATTCGAGCGCGGCGGCGTCAATTTTTCGCACGTGCTCGGCAAGAGCCTGCCGCCTTCGGCTGCGGCCAACCGTCCCGGCATCGCCGGCCGCGCTTGGG
>DASVYZ010000614.1:0-4282 GCA_036391935.1 Burkholderiaceae bacterium
GAAAACCTGACGAGCTGGACCTTCGGCGAATTGCCTGAACTCCTGGAAATCCAGCGCGGCAAGCAGACCCTGATCGGCTTTCCGGCCCTGGTCGACAAGGGCGCGCACTGCGACCTCGAAGTGTTCGACGACCCGGCCGAAGCGGCGCGCATCCACACGGCCGGCCTGCGCCGCCTGATGGCGCTGCAATTGAAGGACCAGATGAAGTACCTGGAAAAGAACATTCCAGGCTTGCAGCAAATGGGCATGCAATACATGGCCCTGGGCACGCAGGAAGAACTGCGCGACCAGATCATCGCCGCCGGCCTGGACCGCGCCTTCCTGCAAGACCCGCTGCCGAAGAATGCCGCCGAATTCGAAGCGCGGCGCGACGAGGGCAAGGCGCGCCTGGGCTTGCTGGTCAACGAGATCGCACGGCTGGCCGCCTCCATCCTGGCCGAATACCACGCGCTGCCGAAGAAGCTGCAGACCATCAAGGGCCACGCCCAGGCTGCGCAGGACATCCAGGCGCAGCTGCAGGCCCTGGTGACCAAGCGCTTCATCGCCGAAAACGACTACGCCAACCTGAGCCATTTCCCGCGCTACCTCAAGGCGATCAACGTGCGCATCGACAAGCTGCGCGCCGACCCCACGCGCGACGCGCGCGCGCAGGCGGAATGGGCGCAAGCCGCCGCGCCGTGGCAGCGCACGCAAAAGGAGCGCCGCACCGCCAAGGATGCCGACCCGAAGATGGTGGAATACCGCTGGCTGCTGGAAGAATTGCGCGTCTCGCTCTATGCGCAGGAGTTGCGCACGCCCATGCCGGTGTCGGTGAAGCGGCTGCAGAAGGTGTGGGAGTCGATGCAGAGGTAGGCGGGACTTCTCCCAGCCTGCCGGGTGCCGGGGCGCGCGTTATTGTCCCGGCGGGCGCGACCGCAAGGCTTTGACCTGGCTGCGCCGCGTTTTCTTTTCCAGCCGCCGCTTCTGCGAGCCCAGCGTGGGCTTGGTCGCCCGGCGTGCTCGCGGCGGCACGGCGACGCTCGCCACCATTTCCTGCAGGCGCTGCATGGCTTCCTGCTTGTTCTTTTCCTGGCTGCGGTGCGTCTGCGCCTTGATGATGATGGTGCCGTCGTCGGTGATGCGCTGGTCGCGCAACTTGAGCAGCCGCTCCTTGATGGTTGGCGGCAGGGACGACGCGTTGATGTCGAAGCGCAGGTGGATGGCGCTCGATACCTTGTTGACGTTTTGCCCGCCCGCGCCCTGGGCGCGAATCGCGGTCAATTCGACTTCATGCTCGGGTATGGATGGAAACATACCCTTGCCCATGATCAAATCCAGGATTCGCGAACCTGCGGATCGTCCTGCGGGCTGCGCTCAAGGCGCATCAGGCCGGGCGGCAGCTTGGCGCGCACGTCGTTCAAGGTATCGCCGACCACGTAATCGCCGGTGTCCTTTTCCAGCACGTAGCGCCGCGCCACATACTGGTCCGGAAAACCCGGCGGCTCTTCGTAGACGACCCACATCGACAGATCGTCGTCGTTCGATTTGGTCTGCTTGCCCTTCATATTGCCTTTCTCCCCGCTGCGATCTTGAAATGCCTGCTCTCCGTGGCAGTATACCAGCAGGGGCCGGTCCGTACCCCTGGCTTGTTCCTGTTCTCCGGCCCGCGCGACATTTTTTGCTCTGAGCCATCATGACGACGAAAGACAAAAGCCTGCCCGCCTTGCGCAAGGAAATCGCGGCATGCCGCCTGTGCGAGGCGCATCTGCCGCTCGGGCCGCGCCCCGTGGTGCGTTTTTCCGGCACGGCCCGGCTCGTGATCGTCGGCCAGGCGCCGGGCGTGAAGGTCCATGAAAGCGGCGTGCCCTGGCAAGACAATAGCGGCGACCGCCTGCGCCAGTGGCTCGATATCGCGCAGGAGGATTTCTACGACGCGGACAAGGTGGCCCTGGTGCCCATGGGCTTTTGCTATCCGGGAAAAGGGAAAAGCGGCGATCTGCCGCCGCGCAGGGAATGCGCGCCGACATGGCACGGCGCCATCCTCGAGCGCCTGCCCGTGCCGCATCTGATGCTGCTCGTGGGCAGCTATGCCCAGAAGCATTACCTGCCTGACGACAAGCGCGGCATGACCGCCAAGGTCAACGCGTTCCGCGCGTTTTTGCCGGGCTTCTTTCCCTTGCCGCATCCCTCCTGGCGCAGCACCAGGTGGATGCAGGATAACCCCTGGTTCAAGAACGAGGTATTGCCGGCCTTGCGTGCCGAGGTGAGGCGTGCCTTGCGCGGCAAATCCTGAACCTCAACGGGGGCCAAAGCATGAGGAAGGCGTCCGGATTATTCAATTATGGGTGGTAATAACATTACCATGCTATTATCATAGAATGTATCGCCAGTTACGCTCATCCCGTCCGCCGCCCATGTTCGATTTGCGTGTCAGGGCGGGCTTCGCGCGCCTGGCCGCGGAATCCCGGATACGGATGCCCGGTGCCGGCTTGCTGAACCGGATGCGCGATCATGTCGAGGCCATGCTGCTTGCGGAAGGCCTTCAACCTTCAGTAGTGAATATCGCCATGCTGGTAAAAAGCTTCGCCAAGTTGGTCTAAGTGTCGCGCGAGGGCAAGCCGTTCATCTACCAAAAGCGCCACACCATTTCGCTGCTGTTCGACGTGTTCGCCGTGCAAAGCGAAATGGCCATCGACGCGCCGGACGAACTGGTGTTGGGTTACACCCGCACCATGATGGGCTTCCTGCTGTTCAACCCCGATCCGAGGCAAATCGGCATGATCGGCCTGGGCGGCGGCTCCCTGGCCAAATTCTGCTACCGTTACCTGCCGGACGCGGCCATCGCCGTGGCTGAAATCGACCCGGGCGTGATCGCCCTGCGCGAGCATTTCCGGATTCCCGCGAATGACGCGCGCCTGGAAGTCCACTGCATCGACGGCGCCGACTTCGTGCGCCAGGCCGAGAGCCGGTTCGATGTGTTGATGCTCGACGGTTTCGACAGGCTGGGCTTGCCGCAACAGTTGTGCTCCCAGCAGTTTTACGACGACTGCTGCCGCGCACTGGCACCCGGCGGCATCCTGGTGACCAACCTGTTCGGGAACGCTCCCGAAACGCCTGTCTATCTGGATCGCCTGTGCGCCTCGTTCAAGAATGCAGTCGTCGTGGCCGACGTGCCCGACTCCTTGAACAAGATTGCGTTTGTGCGCAAGGGAGAGCCGTTGAAGCTGAACCCCGCAATCTTCAACCGGCCCGGCGCGGAAGTGGATTGGGCACGGCTGGTCGACCTGGATTCGACCGTGCGAGGCGTCCATCTTGCGCATCGAGCCGCCGCACTGTCCGCTGAGCTGCGTACCTAAGAGCCTGTTTATGATCTGTTTGACATGCACGCAGCTCCGCAAACCGGTCGAATGCTAGGCGCAGCGACGCGTCGTAGCGGTGCTACGGCAAGGAGCTGTAACAACGCAAGCGACCGGTTTCGGACGGTGCGGCGATCCGCCTGCCCGAAGGGTTCGAGCGAAAAGGGCGCATTGCGGCGTTGCGGCGCTTGCGCAGGGGGCCACCCTGTGCGGCGCGCCGCGCCTTGCACTGCATCCCTTTTCGCTCGAACGTGCATGCCAAACAGATCATAAACAGGCTCTTAGTTCCTGGCATGGCTCAACTGGAAGCTTTCTATGCCGTCGAACTTGCGCAGCTCGGCTGCCAGATCCGTCAATTTTGCTTCATCATGCCGCCCCAGCGCCGCGGCGCTGAAGTGCCATTCCGCCTTGCCGTCGCAACACTTGATGGCAATGCTGCCGGTGGCAATTTCATAACCGCGCTCGATTGCGAACTTGCACAGGGCCGATTCGCGCGGCGTGAAAGACTGCCGGAACACCAGCGTGACCGATACGGCCTGGCGCGACGGCAGCCAGGCCTCGAGACGGTTCAACAGGGTCATGCAAAACACGGCAGCCAGGGCCAGCGCGATAGCGGCGAGATAAAAGCCTACGCCTATCATCACGCCGATGGCGGAAGAGAACCAGATCGAAGCGGCGCTGGTCAAGCCGCGCGTGGAAAAACCTTCATGCAGGATGACCCCGGCCCCGAGAAAACCGACCCCGGTGACGATGCCCTGGATCACACGGGTGGGATCGGGGTTGGCATTGAGCACGAGATGGCCACCATACCAGTACGAAGGATAGCCCACGATCACGGTCAACGCTGTCGAACCCATGCAGACCAGGGCATAGGTGCGCATGCCTGCGGCGCGGCCGCGATAGGTGCGCTCATAACCGACCAGCAAGCCCAGCACCAGAGCGCCGAG
>DASVYZ010000615.1:0-2267 GCA_036391935.1 Burkholderiaceae bacterium
GTTTCGGCATTGGCCTCGCCCTCTTCTTCGCACATGCGGAAAAACGGCGCGCCGGGCACGATGCGGCTTTGCCGCAGCAAGGGAAATTGCAGATCGGCGCGCCATGGCGCCATCGCTTCGTAAACCTTTTCCATCGCGCGCTCACGGAACAATGCCTGGTAGGCGCCGCGCGTTTGCGGATTGTGCGAAAACAGCACCACGCCGGCGGTTTCGCGGTCGAGCCGGTGCAGCGGCACGAGTTCGTTCCAGCCGAACTTCCTGCGCAGACGCACAAGCAGAGTTTCATGCACGTAGCGCCCCGCCGGCGTCACCGGGAGAAAATGCGGCTTGTCCACCGCGACGATATGCTCGTCACAATGGAGTATGGCTTCCTCGAACGGGATAGCCGTCTCCGGGCCGGCATCGCGGTAATAGAAGATGCACATACCGCGCATCACGGGACTATCGGCCGTCAGGGGCTTGCCATGCTGATCCACCACCTCGTTTTTGGCGAGGCGCGCGTCCCAGGCAGCCGGCTCGACTTCGGCAAAGCGGTCCAGCAGGAAATGGCGCAGGTTGTCCCAGTGTCCCTCCGGTATCCAGAGGAAGCTGGGGCCGAGTCCGTCACGGATCGGCAGCGGCGCGACGAGCTTTTGCCTTGCCATGATCAACAAAGCAGGTCGAGCTCGGCCTGCTCCAGGTAGCGCCATTCGCCTTCTTCCAGCCCTAGCGAATCCAATGTCAATTGGCCGATGGCGGTGCGGCACAGCGCGGCGCAATGGTTGCCGGCGGCAGCCAGCATGCGCTTGACTTGATGGTACTTGCCCTGCTCGAGCACGATCTCGATCCGGTGTTCGCCGACCTTGCGGCAGGACTGCGCCGCCAGCGGTGCCGGCTCGTCGTGCAACTGCACCCCGCCCAGCAATTGCGCGACCAATCTCTCGGTCACCGGTTCGGCTGTGGTGGCAAGATAGAGCTTGGGCACATGGCGCTTGGGCGAGGATTGCGCGTGAATGAAGGCGCCGTCGTCGGACAGCAACAGCATGCCCGTCGTGTCGTGGTCGAGCCGGCCCACGGGCTGCACCTCGCGCCAGGTGAATTGCTCGGGCAAGAGCGTCAGCACACCGGGATGATGGCTGGGCTTGCGCGAGCATTCGATATTGGGCGGCTTGTTGATGACGATGTAGACGTGCTCGCGCACCACCCATTCTTCCTCGAATAGCGTGAAGACCAAGCCTTCGGTTTCGTATCCAGCCTTGTAGTCGATGACGGTCGCCCCGCCTATCGCCACCTCGCCCTCCGCAATCAATTCGCGGCACCATTTGCGCGTACCCACGCCTTGCGACTGCAGGATGCGGTCGAGGCTTTGCTTTGCCATCCTCGTTCCCGCGCTACTTGATGACGTGATAGCAGGGCGTATACACCTTGCCCGGCAGCTTCATGCGGTGCTGCGCGACGAAGGACGACAGCAGTTCGTCCATATGCTGCATCAGCACCGCATCGCCGCGGATCTCGAACGGGCCGTGCTGTTCGATGGCGCGTATGCCCTGCTCCTTGACGTTGCCCGCGACGATAGCGGAAAACGCGCGCCGCAGGTTGGCCGCCAGCAAATGGGTTTCCTGGTTCGCGTGCAGCGAGAGTCCGCGGACGTTCTGATGCGTCGGCAGGAAGGGATGCTGGAATTCGTCGTCGATCTTCAAGTGCCAGTTGAAGTAGTAGGCATCGGCATGATCCTTGCGGTATTCGCGCACCTTCTTGATGCCTTCCTGCATCTCCTGCGCCACACGCGCCGGATCGTCGACGATGATCTGGTAGCGTTGTTGCGCAACCTTGCCCAGCGTGGCGCCGATGAAACGGTCGATATGCTCGAAGTAGGCGCGCGAACTCGCGGGGCCGGTGAAGATGAGCGGGAAAGGCAGATCCGCGTTGTCGGGATGCAGCAGCACGCCGAGGAGATACAGGATCTCTTCCGCCGTGCCGGCCCCGCCGGGGAAAACCACGATGCCGTGCCCAAGGCGCACGAAAGCTTCGAGGCGCTTTTCGATGTCGGGCATGATCACGAGATCGTTGACGATGGGGTTGGGCGCCTCGGCGGCGATGATGCCCGGTTCGGACACGCCGATATAGCGCCCGCCATGAATGCGCTGCTTGGCGTGGCCGATGGTGGCGCCTTTCATCGGGCCTTTCATCGCACCCGGTCCGCAGCCGGTGCAGATGTCGAGTCCGCGCAAGCCCATTTCATAGCCGACCAGCTTGGTGTAGTCGTATTCGATGCGCGAAATCGAGTG
>DASVYZ010000616.1:0-1553 GCA_036391935.1 Burkholderiaceae bacterium
TGGGCTTGGTAAGGTATGGCCGATCCGGGATATGGCGCGGGGTCGCGTGAAATCTTGCCTTTAAGACATCCGCACCGGCGCGCGGCTTCATTTGCGCCGCGGCTCGAAGCGGATGATGGATTCGCCTTGCGACGTGGTGCGCGGCACGGGACGGAAGGCATGGCCGTAGATGACTTCGATGGTCAGGGGGATTTGTCCATCGGCGCGCCGCGTCGCTGCGAGCGCGGCTTCGACACCGGCCCAGCCCTTGCGCCCGATCAAGCCGCGCCGCCGCGTCGCCAGCGGGTTGCCACCCAGGGCACGCACGTCGGCCCAGAGCTTGGCGGTATTTTCGTAAGTCAGCGTGATGGTTTCCATGTCCATGACGGGCGTGGAAAAACCGGCTTCGACCAGCATATCGCCGAAGTCGTGCATGTCGACGAAGGGCAAGGCATGCGGCGCGCCATCGAGTCCGGCAAACGCGGCGCGCACCTCCTTCAAGGTGTCGGGACCGAAACAGCAAAACATCAGCAAGCCTTCGGTGCGCAATACGCGGCGCCATTCGGCGAAGACGCGGTCCGGTTGCGGGTGCCAATGCAGGGCAAGGTTGGACCAGACCAGATCGAAGGCGCCATGCGCGAACGGCAGGCTGGCAAAATCGCCAGCGATCAAGGCCGGGGGTCTCGCGCCGCGCAGGCGCGAAGGCAGCCATTGGCCCAACACATCGTGGAGCGCGCCCCAGGCCGAGCGCTGTTCGCTGCCGGCTTCCTGCAGCATGGCAGGCGCGGCATCGACGCCGAAGATCCGCGCTTCAGGGAAACGCTTTTGCAGACTCGCAAGATCGGCGCCGGCACCGCAGCCGGCATCGAGTATCTCGCGCGGATCTATCTTGACCAGGGCCAGCCGGTCGTGCATGCGACCGGCGATTTCGCGCAGCAGGAAGGCCGCGTCGCGCGTGCGCCCAGGCCGCGAAAACAGGCGGCGCACGCGCAACAAGTCGATTGGAGCGGACAGGCGCGATTCGTTGTTGGAAGGCACGGCTAGCAGAAGAACGGTGAGATAATGCGCTAGTTTATTACACTATGCGGCATTCGATCCGTCCGCCATGCTCTCCCGTCTGACATTGCGAACCCGGCAGCTCGCGGCACGCCTGCCGGCGCTGCTGCCCTCTACCTGCGCACTATGCGGCGCAAGCGGGCGCGATACGCTGTGCCCGGGTTGCCGCACCCAGTATGTCAAGCCGCGCAACGCCTGCTGCGTACAATGCGCGATGCCGCTGACGGGCGGCGCGGCAGCGCGTTGCGGCGCCTGCCTGGACGATGCGCCGTCTTACGATGCCACCGTGGCCGCCGTCGACTATGGTGCGCCGCTCGACCAATTGGTGGTCGCATTGAAGTTCGGCGGCAGGCTGGCGCTGGCGCCGCTGTTTGCGCATTTGATGCGCGACGCCTTGCTGCATGCGCCGCAGGCGCCCTTGCCCGATCTGCTGATCCCGGTGCCGCTGGGCGAGCGGCGCCTGATTGCGCGCGGCTTCAATCAGGCACTCGAAATCGCCCGCCCCTTGTCGCGGGCGC
>DASVYZ010000617.1:0-8712 GCA_036391935.1 Burkholderiaceae bacterium
TGCAGGTGCAGGAGCGCCTGACCAGCCAGATCGCGAATGCCTTGATGACGCACCTGGAGCCGAAGGCGGTCGGCGTAGTGATCCGCTGCCGCCACATGTGCATGGAAAGCCGCGGTATCCGCACGCCGGGCGAGGAAACCATCACGTCGGCCATGCTCGGCGAGTTGCAGCCCAATCTGGCACTGCGCACGGAATTCCTGGCGCTGGCACGCGAACCCTGATTACTCGGCGGGCAGGGACAGGAACAGTTGTTCGACCTTGACCCGTGCCCACGGTGTCTTGCGCAGGAACTTCAAGCTGGATTTGACGCTCGGGTCGGTCTTGAAGCAATTGATGTCCACGCGGCGCGCCATCTCTGCCCAGCCCATGCGCTCGACCAGTTGGACCAGGATTGCCTCCAGGGTCAGCCCGTGCAGCGGGTTGTTCTTCTGTTCCATCTTCAGCGCTTTCCCTTGGCTAGCCAATCGAGCGCCCCCATGCCAGCGGCGCGCCCTGTGGCAAAGCAGGCCGTCAACAGATAGCCGCCGGTCGGCGCTTCCCAATCGAGCATTTCGCCGGCGCAGAATACGCCGGGCAATGCGCGCAACATCAGGTTGTCTTCCAAGGCTTCGAAGCGCACGCCCCCGGCGCTGCTGATCGCTTCGTCTATCGGCCTGGTCGCCGTCAGGCGCAGCGGCAGATTCTTGATCGTCCTTGCCACCAGCGCTGCATCGGCGAATGCTTCCTTGTCCAGTACCTCGCGCAGCAGCCCGGCTTTCACGCCGGCGATATGGGCGCGGCTTTGCAGATGGCTCGCCATCGAGCGCGAACCGCGCGGATGGGCGATCTCGGTCGCCAGCTTGGCTTCCGTCCAGCCCGGCGCGAGGTCGAGCCGGATTTCGAGCGGCGGTTTTGCCTCGAGCGCGTCGCGAAGCCCGGCCGACATGGCATAGATCAGGCTGCCTTCGAGGCCGTGTTCGGTCAGCACGCATTCGCCCTGGCGGCTGTGCTCGATGCCATGCGCATCGGTATAGCGTAGGCAGACGGATTTCAACGGCTGGCCGGCGAAACGCTCGCGCAGGTGCCTGGTCCAGCCGATTTCGAAACCGCAATTGGCCGGGCGCAGCGGCGTGAGCTCGACGTCGCGTTCGGCAAGCAAAGCCGCCCATGCGCCGTCGGAACCGAGGCGCGCCCAGCTTGCGCCGCCGAGCGCCAGCACGGTGGCAGCGGTTGAAATCCTCTGTTCGCCGTCAGGGGTATCGAAGCGCAACTGGCCGTCATCGCTCCAGCCACGCCAGCGATGGTGCATATGAAATTTCACCCCGGCTTCGCGCAAGCGGTGCAGCCAGTGGCGCAATAGTGGCGCGGCCTTCATATCGGTTGGAAACACGCGGCCCGAACTGCCGATGAAGGTGGTGATGCCGAGTTCCGCCGCCCAGGCGCGCAGAGCGTCCGCGCCGAAACGGTCGAGCAGCGGCTCGAGTTCGCTGCGGCGCGCGCCATAGCGTTCGTGGAAGCGTTCGCGCGGTTCGGAATGCGTCAGGTTCATGCCGCCCTTGCCGGCCAGCAGGAACTTGCGCCCGACCGAGGGCATGGCATCATACAGGTCGACGGCGATGCCATGCGCGGCCAGTGTTTCGGCCGCCATCAAGCCGGCCGGCCCGCCGCCGATGACGGCCGCGCGTGGATTGCTCATGGGAATATGCTGGGATGAAGGGAAGATGCGGAATTGTAGCCTCAATGCGGCAATTCGCGCGTCATGCGGAAGTTTTTCAGCACTTCCTGCCCGATCCGCACGCGTTGCTCGCGCTCGACGGTGAAGCCCCAATGTTCGAAGAAGGGCCGCGCGGCGAGGCTAACGTCGGAAAACAGCCTGGCGACCTCGTCCTGTTTCGCCACTTCGACAATGATCTGCATCAGCAAATTGCCCACGCCGCGGCGCTGCCATTGGTGGTGCACGAAAAAATGATCGACATAGCCGCTGCCTTGCACATCGGCATAGGCAATCAATTTTTTTTCATGTTCGACGACGAACGGAGCAATGCCGTGTATGCGCGCGCGCCATTTTTCAGCATCGATCCGGTGCGGCGACCATGCACGTAGCTGCTCACTGGTGTAAAGGTCCGTGCTGATGTGATGCACGGAATCGTGAAACAGGTGCCAAAGCTCAGGCTCCTCGCCCGGCTTGAATTTTCTAATCAGCATGTGCGTCGCCTGTTTTGGTTTTCCGTCGTCTCCGTTGGAAGATTATAGACATCGCGCCCGATAGCGCAAAGGAAGATTCGCAATAAGCCGGCCCTATGACATTTGCGCCATAATGGGGCGAAACTTCCACTGGCTATTTATCCATGTCTGCATTGCGTCTGTCGCTATCCGCCGCCCGTTCGCTTCATCTCGCCGCCCAGGGCTTGCTCGTTCCCCGCCGCGGCAAGGCCGTCAAGGACGATGTCTTGAATGCGATACGTCATATGAGCGTCTTGCAGATCGATACCATCAACGTGGTCGCGCGCAGTCCCTATCTGGTGCTATGGAGCCGGCTCGGCGATTATCCGCCGACGTGGCTCGAGGAATTGCTGGCCGAAGGCAAACTGTTCGAATACTGGGCGCATGAAGCCTGCTTCCTGCCGATCGAAGATTACGGCTTGTACCGTCATCGCATGCTGGACCCGGCGGCGATGGGCTGGAAGTATTCGGTGCAGTGGATGACCGAGCACGCGGATGCGATCGAGCATTTGATCGAGCATATCCGCGCCAGGGGGCCGGTGAAATCCTCGGATTTCGAGCGCCGGTCCGGCAAGGGCGGCGGCTGGTGGGAGTGGAAGGAAGAGAAGCGTTCGCTCGAAGTGCTGTTCACGGCGGGCCGCCTCATGATTGCGCGGCGCCAGTCCTTCCAGCGCCTCTACGATTTGAGCGAACGCGTATTGCCCGGATGGGACGACAGCATGACGCCGCACCTCGACGAGGTACATCGCCGCTTCATGCTGAAAGCCGTGTTTTCGCTCGGTGTGGCCAAGGCGAGCTGGATGGGCGATTATTTCCGCAACAGCCGCCTGACGCCCAAGCCCGATCCCGAAACACTGGTCGCGCGCGGCGAATTGCAACGCGTGCGCGTCGATGGTTGGGACGTGCCGGGCTATGTCCATCCCGAATTGCTGCCGCTGGCCGAGGCTGCCGCCGATGGGAAATTGAAGCCGAGCGTGACGACTTTGCTCTCGCCGTTCGACCCCGTCGTGTGGGATCGGCGCCGCGCACTGGAATTCTTCGATTTCGACTACCGGCTCGAATGCTATACGCCGGAAGCCAAGCGCCGTTATGGCTATTTCACGCTGCCTATCCTGCGGCGCGGCGCCCTGGTCGGGCGCATCGATGCCAAGGCGCACCGCGCGCGCAGGGTGTTCGAAGTCAAGGTCCTGCATCTCGAAGACGGTGTGCGCGTTACGCCGGCCCTGGCTGCCGATATCGCCGGCGCCTTGCAGCGTTGCGGCGCCTGGCATGGCACGCCGGAGATCGCGGTGACGCGCTGCGAGCCTCCGGCGTTCATGCCGCTGTTGCTGAAGGCCCTGGCGGAGTAAGCGATGCGCGTGCCGCAAGCATTGGTTCCTCATTGGCACGGTCGCGCCGACTACGCGATACTCGATACCGCATTCGACAGCGGATTGCGCTTCCTCGCGTGCTGGCAGGCCTGGCGCGAATCTGCAGAGCGTCCGCAGCGCTTGCATTATGTCGCCTTCGTGCCTCGCTTGCTTTCTGCTGCTGCATTGGAAACGGCGCACGGCGCGTGTTCGCAATGGCCTGTGTTGGCACACGCGTTGCGCGAGCGATGGCCTTGTGCGGTGCCGGGCATGCATCGCATCCTGTTGCCGGATGCGGACGTGAGATTGACCTTGGTATTGGGCGAGGCTGGGCGGGACCTGGCCCGGCTTGATATGCGCGTCGATTGCTTTTTGCCCGACAGTGGTTTTTTTGAAAACGATGCGCTGCGCCTGCGGCAGGAGCTGACCTGGTTTTCACGTATGGCTGCGCCGCATGCGCAGATCGTTTTTCCGGGCCGCATTCCCGATGAAGCATCCGTGCGCGCTGCCGGCTTTGTGCCGGACCGCGACAAGGAGATCGCATCGTTCGCGCCGCGCTGGCATGAGCCGCCGCAGGGCCATGCCGAGAGGCGTGCCGTCGTGATCGGAGCCGGCCTGGCGGGTGCCGCCGCCAGTCATCGCCTGTGCGCACGCGGCTGGGAGGTGCAATTGATCGAGCGCCATCCGCAACCGGCGCAGGAAGCCTCAGGTAACCGGGCCGGCATCTTCATGCCCGTGCTGGCGCGAGACGACAATCCCCTTGCGCGCTTTTCCCGTGCCGCCTTCCTGTTTGCCTTGCGCCTGTGGCATGAATTGGGTGGCGTCGGCAAGGCTTTCGATGGTGCGCAATGCGGTGTTCTGCAATTGCTGGACGAAGGGGCCGCGTATTTATCGGACGGCTATCCTGCCGAGTTCGCGCGCCTGCTCGATGCCGGCGAAGTCCGGCGCATCGCGGCGGGTTGCGGTTCTGCGTGGCTGTTTGAACAAGGCGGCTGGGCCAACCCGGCCAGCGTGTGCCGCGCGATGCTCGATGCTTGTGGCGACGGGCTGAAGCGGATACGTGGTGCTGCCGCGAAGCTCGAACCCGATGACGGAAGCTGGCGCGTGCTCGACGAAACCGGCGCCTTGCTTGCCGAAGCACCGCATCTGGTCCTGGCCAATGGCGTCGCCGGCAATCGCTTCGCGCAGACCGGTGAGCTGCCGCTGGCGCAAATTCGGGGCCAGGTGACGCATGTCGACGCAGCGCGCATGCCGCATTTGACCATGGCGATCTGCGGCGACGGTTATGTCACGCCAGCCTGGCGCGATGTATGCTGCGTCGGCGCGAGCTACGATCGGGACGGCGATCCGAATCTGCGCGCCAGCAGCCAGCGCGAAAATCTGGCGCGCTTGACAACGCTGTTGCCCGATCACGCCGGGAATCTCGACGACCTCCCGTTGCAAGGTCGCACGGGTTTTCGCTGCGTTGCACCGGACCGCATGCCGCTGGTCGGCGCCTTGCCCGATCATGAGGCCCTGCTCGCCTCGCGCGCCGAGCGCTTGCGCGATGTGCCGCGCCACGCGGGCCTTTATGCCCTGCTCGGACTCGCCTCGCGCGGCTTGACCTGGGCGCCGCTCGGCGCCGAGTTGTTGGCGGCACAAATGTCCGGCGAGCCTCTGCCCGTCGAGCGCGATCTGAGCGCAACGCTTGACCCCGCGCGTTTCGCACTGCAGCACCATCGCACCGCAAAAGATCCGCACTGACGCTTCCGTCAACGCGCACAACCGGCGCGCGTTATCCATGTCAGGAACTTCAAATTTTCATGACGGTCTATCGTCGGCATCGGCGGGCGGCGTTTGCCGAGTATGACAGAGCAGCGCATGCCGACGAATAGAGCGGGTTTCGCAGAGCTGTTGCGGAAATTGCGCGAAAGTATTTTTAACGATTTTGTTCTACACTGAAGCTACGTAATCGGCGTATGATTAATTTGCAGGTGCAAGCTTCTTGGCTTCCGTAGCACAGGATCAAAGGACATTCATATGAACATCTTTGACAATTTCGCAGCACGGTATGAACGGACCAGGGAGGAAGAGTATTCCCTGCAGGAGTACCTCGAGATTTGCAAGCGCGACCGCCTCGCGTATGCCTCCGCTGCCGAGCGCATGCTGGCGGCGATCGGCGAGCCCGAGCTCGTCGACACGCGCAACGATTCGCGCCTGTCGCGCATCTTTGCCAACAAAGTCATCAAGATTTATCCCGCGTTCCGCGAATTCTACGGCACCGAAGAAGTCATCGAGCAGGTCGTATCCTATTTCCGCCATGCCGCGCAGGGCTTGGAAGAGCGCAAGCAAATCCTGTATCTGCTCGGCCCGGTCGGGGGCGGCAAGTCCTCGATCGCGGAAAAGCTCAAGCATTTGATGGAAAAGGTGCCGTTCTACTGCATCAAGGGCTCGCCGGTGAACGAATCGCCGCTGGGCCTGTTCAATGAAGAGGAAGACGGCGCCATTCTGGAAGAGGATTTCGGCATTCCGCGGCGCTACCTGCGCACGATTCCGAGTCCATGGGCCGTGAAGCGCCTGCATGAATTCAATGGCGACATCAACAAGTTCCGCGTGGTAAAGCGCTACCCGTCCGTGTTGAAGCAGATCGCGATTTCCAAGACCGAGCCTGGCGATGAAAACAACCAGGACATTTCCTCGCTGGTCGGCAAGGTCGATATCCGCAAGCTTGAAGACTACGCGCAGGACGACCCCGACGCCTACAGCTATTCCGGCGGCCTGTGCCTGTCGAACCAGGGCTTGATGGAATTCGTCGAAATGTTCAAGGCGCCGATCAAGGTATTGCATCCATTACTGACCGCCACGCAGGAAGGCAACTTCAAGGGCACGGAAGGTTTTGGCGCCATCCCCTTCAACGGCGTGGTGCTGGCGCACTCGAATGAGTCGGAATGGAAGGCTTTCAGGAATAACAAGAACAACGAAGCTTTCCTTGACCGTATCTATATAGTGAAGGTGCCGTATTGCCTGCGCGTCACCGACGAAATCAAGATTTATGACAAGCTCGTGCGCAACTCTTCGCTGGCGCAGGCGCCGTGCGCACCGGGCACCTTGAAGATGATGGCCCAATTTGCCATCCTCTCGCGGCTGAAAGAGCCGGAAAACTCGAGTATTTTCTCCAAAATGCAGGTGTATGACGGCGAAAACCTCAAGGATACCGACCCGAAAGCCAAGTCGCGCCAGGAATATGCCGACTATGCGGGCGTGGACGAGGGCATGACGGGTCTTTCGACGCGGTTTGCCTTCAAAATCCTGTCGAAAGTGTTCAATTTCGACACCACGGAAGTCGCGGCCAATCCGGTGCACTTGCTCTATGTGCTCGAACAGCAAGTCGAGCGTGAGCAGTTCCCGCCGGAGACCGAGCAAAAGTATTTCTCCTATATCAAGGAATATCTGGCGCAACGCTACGTGGAGTTCATCGGCAAGGAAATCCAGACCGCTTATCTGGAAAGCTATTCCGAATACGGTCAGAATATTTTCGACCGTTACGTGACCTTCGCCGACTTCTGGATTCAGGACCAGGAATTCCGCGATCCCGATACCGGCGAAAGCTTCGATCGTGAAGCGCTCAACAATGAGTTGGAAAAGATCGAAAAGCCGGCCGGCATTTCGAATCCCAAGGATTTCCGTAACGAAATCGTCAACTTCGTGTTGCGCGCACGCGCGCAGAATGCCGGCAAGAACCCGCTCTGGACCAGTTATGAGAAACTGCGCACGGTAATCGAGAAGAAAATGTTCTCGAACACCGAGGAATTGCTGCCGGTCATTTCCTTCAATGCCAAGGCCAGCGCCGACGATGCCAACAAGCATCAGGAATTCGTCGCGCGCATGGTGGAAAAGGGTTACACGGCCAAGCAGGTCAGGTTGCTATGCGAATGGTATCTACGCGTCAGAAAATCATCGTAATGCGCGATGGAGCCGGCCGGGCCGGCTCGCCGCGTGGCAACCATCGCATGAAGGGGGACACTTGGCTTATTTGATAGACAGGCGCACCCAGGGCAAGAACAAGTCCGCGGTCAACCGCGAGCGGTTTTTGCGGCGCTACAAGGGCCAGATCAAGGACGCGGTGACGCGCGCCATCAAGGGGCGTTCCATCACCGACGTGGAAAGCGGCGAAAAGGTCTCGATCCCGGTCAAGGACGTCAGCGAGCCCAATTTCGGCCACGCCCGCGGCGGTGTGTGGGAAACCGTCAGCCCGGGCAACCAGGAGTACCTGAAGGGCGACCGCATCAGCCGGCCGCGCGGCGGCGGCGGTTCGGGCCGCGGCCAGGCCGGCAACAGCGATCAGTTGACCGAAGACGATTTCGTGTTCCAGCTCTCGCGCGAAGAATTCATGAATTACTTCTTCGAAGACCTCGAGCTGCCCAACATGGTCAAGACCCAGCTCACGTCGACCACGGAATTCAAGAACCAGCGCGCCGGCTACAAGATGTCGGGCACGACTTCGAACATTCACATCCTGCGTTCCCTGCGCGGCGCGCTAGGCCGGCGCATTGCCGTCGGCGGCGGTAGCCGGCGCCGCCTGCGCGAGGCGGAAGAGGAGTTGAAGGCGCTGCTCGAAGGCGGCGAGTCGGAAGCGGCGCCGCTGGTGGTCGAATTGAAGCGCGAGATCCATCACTTGCGCGCCAAGCTTTTGACCATCCCCTTCCTCGATCCGTTCGACCTGCGCTACAGCAACCGTATCAAGGTGCCCAAGCCGTCTTCGCAAGCCGTGATGTTTTGCATCATGGACGTCTCGGGTTCGATGGACGAGAGCAAGAAGGATACGGCCAAGCGCTTCTTCATCCTGCTCTACCTGTTCCTGACGCGCGCCTACGACAAGATCGACGTGGTCTTCATCCGCCACCACACGCAGGCGGCCGAGGTGGACGAGAACGAATTCTTCCATTCGCGCGAATCGGGCGGCACGGTCGTGTCTTCCGCGCTGCACCTGCTGGACAATATCATCCGCGAACGCTATGCCAGCAGCGACTGGAACGTCTATGTGGCGCAAGCTTCGGACGGCGACAATTGGGACAACGACTCCGTGATCTGCCGCCAGCTGCTCGCCAACAATATCATGCCCGCGGTGCAGTATTACGCCTACGTCGAAATCACCGACGGCGAGGCGCAGAACCTGTGGCAC
>DASVYZ010000618.1:0-6752 GCA_036391935.1 Burkholderiaceae bacterium
GATAACCCAATTGGGTAGCCGAGGTCATCAGGCCGATTTCATCCGCCCCATCCGCCGCCTCGATACGCCAGGCGTCAATTGCAATGTCTTGCGTCGCCGAGGCAAATGCCGTCAGCAAGGCAAATGCCCCGATTGCCGCCAGGCTTCCCGTACCGGCCATCGCCATGCCGATCAGGCCGACTGCCACCAGCAACTGGCACAGCAACATCCAGCCGCGCCGGCGGCCCAAGCGCCCGAACAGCGGCAGATCCAATCGGTCGACCAGCGGCGACCAGTAAACCTTGAACGCGTAGGCGAATCCGACCCAGGAAATGAAACCGATGGCAAGCAGGCTAATGCCCGCGTCGCGCAACCAATAGCCGAAGGTGTTGGCGGTGAGCAGGAAAGGCAAGCCCGACGAAAAGCCCAGCGCCAGCATCACAGCTACCTTGGGTTGCCGCAATTCCCGCAGCACCTGGAGCGCGGAACGTTTGCGGCGGGTGGGAGCGGTGTCGGACATCGCTAGCCGATCATGATTGGGCCGAGGCGCGCCAGCTGTCGCAAATAACAAGAAACGATCATTTTTTCTTCAATCGAAACACGGCCAAACTACCACGCCAATTCGGCAACCAGTTCACCGGCGCCCCTTCGGTCAAGGCCACGCATTCCAGCACGTCGAGCCCGACCTCGTTGGCCAGCGCTTCGAAATCCTTGATCGTGGCGCAGCGCAGGTTCGGCGTATCGTACCACTGATAGGGCAGCGATTTCGAGACCGGCATGCGGCCGCGCAGCAAGGCCACGCGGTGCGGCCAATAGGCGAAGTTAGGGAAGGAGACAATGGCTTCGCGCCCCACGCGGGCGATTTCGCGCAGCACGTCTTCGACGTTTTTCATCATCTGCAGCGCAGAGAGACACAGCACCGTGTCGAAAGCATTGTCGGACAGCATGGCCAACCCGGATTGCACGTCTTGCTGGATCACGGCCACGCCGCGCGATACGCACTTCGGGATTTGATCGTCGTCGATCTCGATGCCGTAGCCGCTGCATCGTTTGTCGCTTTGCAGGTAGTCCAGCATGAAACCGTCGCCGCAGCCCAGATCGAGCACGTGCGCGGACGGCGCAATCCAATGCGCGATGAAGGCCAGGTCGGGCCGCTGGGCCTGGAGTTGGGCAAAATTCATGCGGCCACCTTTTGATTCGTTTCGGCCCAGACGCGGTCGTAGTAGGCACGCACCACGCCCATGTAGCGCGGATCGTCGAGCAGGAAAGCATCGTGGCCATGCGGCGCATCGATCTCGGCATAGGACACGCGGCGGCGGTTCTTCAGCAAGGCTTGCACGATTTCGCGGCTGCGTTCCGGCGAGAAACGCCAATCCGTGGTGAATGACGCCAGCAGGAATTGCGCCTTGGTACCGGAGAGCGCCTTCGCCAGATCGCCGCCGAATTCGCGCGCCGGGTCGAAGTAGTCGAGCGCCTTGGTGATCAACAGATAGGTGTTGGCGTCAAAGTATTCGGAAAACTTGTCGCCCTGGTAGCGCAGATAGGATTCGATTTCGAAATCGATGCCGAAGCCGAATTGGTATTTTCCTTGGCGCAGTTCGCGGCCGAATTTCTCGGCCATGTCGTCGTCGGACAGATAGGTGATGTGTCCTACCATGCGCGCCACGCGCAAGCCGCTTTTCGGAACGACACCATAAGCGTAGAAATCGCCGCCGTGATAATCGGGATCGGTCAGGATGGCCTGGCGCGCCACGTCGTTGAAGGCGATGTTTTGCGCCGACAGCTTGGCCGTCGAAGCGATGACGATGCAATGGCGCAGTCTATCGGGATAGCGCATGCTCCAGGCCAGCGCCTGCATACCGCCCAACGAGCCGCCCATGACGGCGGCGAATTGCGCAATGCCCAATTGATCGGCCAGGCGCGCCTGAGCATCGACCCAGTCTTCCACCGTCACCACCGGAAACGCGGCGCCGTAGGGTCGGCCCGTGTCGGGATTGGCATGCATCGGCCCGGTGGAACCGAAGCAGGAACCGAGATTATTGACGCCGACGACGAAAAAGCGCTCGGTATCGAGCGGCTTGCCGGGACCGACCATGTTGTCCCACCAGCCGGCGGTTTTCGGGTCGTTTTCGTCGTACCGGCCGGCCACGTGGTGCGAGGCATTCAAGGCATGGCATACCAGCACGGCGTTGGAACGCTCCGCATTGAGCGTGCCATAGGTTTCGTAAGTCAGCGTGTAGTCACGTATGCTGGCGCCGCTTTGCAGCGGCAAGGGCGCCGCAAAATGCATGGTCTGCGGGCTGACGATTCCAAGAGAAGGCATGGTTTTTCTATAACGGTGGCGCACAAAAGCAAAAAGCCCGAGAGCGACGCTTCTCGGGCTAAATGACAGGGCTAAATGATGGTCAGTCTTGCACGCACGCTTTAGCCGTATTTATTCCGGAACGCTCGGTTCCTTGCGCCCGCAAGCTGAAACCCCGGATACCGGGGCCGATCAAATCGGCGCAATGGCGATAGGATACGCGATTCCCGGCGGAGGCGTCAAATCAAGCGGCGATTACAGTTGCCGCAGCTGTTCCATCTCGCGGTCGATGGCAGCCGTCTCGTAAGTGCGCAAGATCTTCGCCGTCTTGGGCTTCAGCTTGCCCAGGTCGCAGTTGAGAACTTCCTGCTTGACCGCCAGCAATTGGGTCGCCTGCATCGAGAATTCACGCAAGCCCATGCCGAGCAAGAGACGCGTCCATTTCGGGTCGCCCGCCATTTCGCCGCACACCGAGACCGGGATGCCGGCCTTGGCGCCGGTCTGTATCGTGAGAGCCAACAAGTGCAGCACGGCCGGATGCAGCGGGTTGTACAGGTGCGCCACTTCGTGATCGACCCGGTCGATCGCCAGCGTGTACTGGATCAAGTCATTGGTGCCGATGGAGAGAAAATCGAGCCGCTTGATGAACAGCGGCAGCGTCAGCGCCGCAGCGGGAATTTCGATCATCGCCCCGATCGGGATCGCGGCATCGAACTTGTGTCCGGCTTCGCGCAATTGGGCCTTGGCCTGGTCGATCAGCGACAGGCTCTGGTCGATCTCGAAGGCATGCGCCAGCATGGGGATCAGGAGTTTGACCGGGCCGTAGGCGGAGGCGCGCAGGATGGCGCGCAACTGGGTCAGGAACAATTGCGGCTCGGCCAGGCAGTAGCGGATCGCGCGCAAGCCGAGCGCCGGATTCAGCGCGGTCTGCTCGGCGGCATCGAGCGGCTTGTCGGCACCGATGTCGAGCGTACGTATCGTCACGGGCCGGCCCTTCATCGCTAGCACGGCCTTCTTGTAGGACTCGAATTGCTCTTCCTCGGAAGGCAGTTTGTTGGCATGGCCCACGCGGCCCATGAACAGGAACTCGGAACGGAACAGGCCGACGCCGACCGCGCCGGCATCCATCGCGCCCACGCAATCTTCGGGGAATTCGATGTTGGCCAGCAGGCTGACCTCGACGCCGTCGCGCGTGACGGCCGGCATCTTCTTCAGCTTGCCGAGCTTTTTCTTGTCGCGCTGCTGCGCCGCCTGGCGTTCGCGGTATTGCGTCAAGACCAGCGGCGAAGGATCGACGATCACCACGCCGGCATCGCCGTCGATGATGATCCAGTCGTCCTGCTCGATCATGGTCGAGGCGTTGTACATGCCGACCGCCGCCGGAATGTCGAGGCTGCGCGCCACGATGGCGGTGTGCGAATTTTGCCCGCCCACGTCGGTGACGAAGCCGGAGAAGGCGCGGTCGCGGAATTGCAGCATGTCGGCCGGGGAGATGTCGTGCGCCACCACGATCATCTGCGCGGCGGCGGCATCGCCCGGTGCCGGCAGCGAACTGGCCGTGCCGGTCAACACCTTCAAGACGCGCTCGCCGACTTGCTGGATGTCGGCCTTGCGTTCGCGCAGGTAAGAGTCTTCCACTTCGTCGAACTGGGCCGAGAGCTCGTCGATCTGCGTCACGAGCGCCCATTCGGCGTTGTAGTGGCGCGTGCGGATGATTTCGAGCGGCACGTCGGAAATCATGGGGTCGGACAGGATCAGCGCATGCACGTCGATGAAGGCGCCGATCTCGGCCGGCGAATCCTTGGGCAGATCGTTCCAGATGGTCTGCAATTCCTTGTGCACGGTCACGATGGCGTGCTGCAGGCGGTAGACCTCGGCTTCGACCTGCTCTTCGCTGATGAGGTAATGCTTGACGTCGAGCGCGGCAGGGGCGAGAAGGTGAGCCCGCCCGATGGCGATGCCGCGCGATACTGCGATGCCGTGTAGCGTGAAGGATGCCATGTAGATCAGAAAATATTTGAGTCCGTTTCAAAATGGGCAGGGCTAGGCGCCGGGCCGCAGACAGTACAGTGGTACGGCAAGGCCTGGCAACAACGCCATGGCCATTTTGAGGCGGATTCTTATTCGCCTTCGCCGAACTTGTCGGCTATTAGTTGAACGAGCGCGTCGAAACATTCTTTTTCATCCGCGCCATCGGTCTCAAGCTTCACCTTGGAGCCCTTGCCTGCCGCCAGCATCATCACACCCATGATGGACTTGGCATTGACGCGGCGCGTATTACGCGACATCCAGACGTCGCACTTGTACTTGGCCGCGAGCTGGGTCAGCTTGGCGGAAGCGCGCGCGTGGAGGCCCAGCTTGTTGACGATTTCGATTTCCTGTTCGATCATTCCTGTCCCTGTTTATTTTCGTTAATGCGGCGACAAACGCACTCTGTTGTCCACCTTCACAGCGCCATTTTGCCCGCCCGCCAGCGCCATCTCCACCACCACGTCGAGCGTGTCATGCCGGTACGTCAACGCACGCAAGAGCATGGGCAGGCTGATGCCGGCAATGACCTCGACCGAGCCCGGCACCGCCAGCGACAGCGTGCAATTGGATGGCGTACCGCCCATCACGTCGGTGATCACGAGCACGCCGCTGCCGTCATCGAGGCGCTTGATCGCTTCGGCAGCCGCACTCTTGACTTCATTGGTATCCTGGTCGGCGCAGACATCGACCGCCTCGAGCCGTTCCGGGCGCCCGCGGAAGACATGCGTCGCCGCGGCGATGAATGCGTCGCCCAGCGGCGCATGAGTCAGAAGCAATATACCAACCATGATCGTTTCAGTCAGAAAAGGCTATGGTGCGAAGCACCAAAATCCAGCCTATTCTGGCACATTTCCCCATATGGTAGCCTGCTTTCATGCATTCTCGATGGCATCGATGAACATGCCGGCCACGCTAAAGCCGGTTTGCTGGGCAATTTCCTGGAAGCAGGTAGGGCTGGTGACGTTGACTTCGGTCAAGTAGTCGCCGATCACGTCCAAGCCCACGAGCAGCAAGCCGCGCTCCAGGAGACGCGGCGCCAGCGCCTCGCCGATGGCACGGTCGCGCGCCGACAAGGGCCGTGCTTCGCCGCGCCCGCCGGCAGCGAGATTGCCGCGCACTTCATTGCCCTGCGGGATGCGCGCCAGCGAATACGGCACCACCTTGCCGCCGATCAAGAGCACCCGCTTGTCGCCTTCGACGATTTCCGGGATGTAACGCTGGATCATGATGGTGCGCGAGCCGTTCGCGGTCAGCGTTTCGATGATGGAACCGAGATTCATACCGTCTTCAGTCACGCGGAAAATGCCGGTGCCGCCCATGCCGTCGAGCGGCTTCAGGATGACATCCTGATGCTCGCGCTGGAAGGCGCGCAGGCGCGCCGCGTCCGACGTCACCAGGGTAGGCGCGGTGAATTCGGGGAACTGCGCGATGGTCAGCTTTTCATTGTGGTTGCGGATCGCCGCCGGCTTGTTGAATACCCGCGCGCCTTGCGACTCGGCCAGCTCGAGCAAATAGGTCGCATAGATGTATTCCATGTCGAACGGCGGGTCCTTGCGCATGACGATGGCATCGAACTCGCTCAGATAGGCGGCGCGCACTTCCTTGATGCGATACCAGTCGTGCGGATCGCCCGTCAATTCGACGCGCTTGACTTCCGACACCACCCGCCCCGCCTCGATCGCCATATCCTTTTGCTCGAAGGCGAAGACATGGTAGCCGCGGCGCGATGCCTCGGCCATCATGGCGAAGGTGGAATCCTTGTAGGTCTTGAAGCCGGACAGCGGGTCGGCCAGGAATGCGATCTTCATGCGTGCTCCGGTCTCAATAAACTTCCGGGTTCGGGTCGGTCTTTTCCAGCTCCAGCGAGGCCGCAAGCAGCGCCATGCGCCCCACCACGCCATACATGTAGAAGCGGTTCGGCGCGGCCGTGCCGGGCTTGGCTTGCAGGTCGGGCAAAGCGTGTTGCTGGGCGAAGGCCAGCGGCACGAAATGCGCACCGGGCGCGTTGAGGTTTTCATCGGCGCCGCGCTCTTCATGCACGCGGTAGAAGCCGCCGACCACGTAGCGGTCGATCATATAGACCACAGGTTCGGCCACGGATTCATTGATGTGCTCGAACGTCGGCACGCCTTCCTGGATGATGACGTCGTGCACTTCCAGGCCATCCTTCACCACCGACATCTTGTTGCGCTGCTTGCGGTTCAAATCCTTCACCTCGGCTGCGTCGCGCACCATCATGATGCCCATGCCATAGGTGCCGGCATCGGCCTTGATCACGACGAAGGGCTTTTCCTTGATGCCGTATTCCTTGTATTTCTTGCGGATCTTGGCCAGCAACGCATCGATATTGGATGCCAGGCATTCCTCGCCCGTGCGTTCCTGGAAGTCGATCTCGCCGCACTTGGCGAAGTAAGGATTGAGCATCCATGGATCGACTTCA
>DASVYZ010000619.1:0-4129 GCA_036391935.1 Burkholderiaceae bacterium
GCCACGGTCGGCATTCTCGCCACCGTTGAAGCCTGGAACGACTACATTTGGCCTTTCATCGTCATGAGCAAGCCCGACGAGTTTCCACTCTCGGTCGGCGTGCTGTATCTTTCAGGCACCTATGGCAGCAGCACGCGCGTGATCGCGGCGGGCACGGTCTTGACGATATTGCCGATGCTGGCGGTGTTCCTGTCGGCGCAGCGTTTCTTCATGCGCGGCATGGATGGGGCGGTGAAGTGATGGCTTTCCGGGAATAAGACATGGCGGCGCTACAGATCAAGAATATCGTCAAGCACTACGACAACGGCGTGCCCGTGATCAAGGGTATCGACCTCGAGATCGCCGATGGCGAATTCATCGTCTTCGTCGGGCCTTCCGGGTGCGGCAAGTCCACGCTGCTGCGCATGATCGCCGGCCTGGAGCAGATCACGGGCGGCGAGTTGCTGATCGACGGCAAGCTCGCCAACAATGTGCCGCCGGCCGGGCGCGGGTTGGCCATGGTGTTCCAGTCTTACGCACTCTATCCGCACATGTCGGTGCATGAGAACATGGCCTTTGCCTTGAAGCTGGCCGGCAAGAAGCGCGCCGAGATCGACGCGGCCGTGCAGAAGGCGGCGCAGATTTTGCAGATCGAGCATCTGCTGCAGCGCAAGCCGAAGGATTTATCGGGCGGCCAGCGCCAGCGCGTGGCGATCGGCCGCGCCATCGTCCGCAAGCCCAGCGTGTTTCTGTTCGACGAGCCATTGTCGAATCTTGATGCGAGTTTGCGCGTGCAGATGCGCGTGGAACTTTCAAGATTGCATCAGGAGCTGAAGACTACCATGATCTACGTTACACACGATCAAGTCGAGGCGATGACGCTGGGTGACCGTATCGTGGTGTTCAATGGCGGGCATATCGAGCAGGTGGGGACGCCGCTGGAGCTGTACAACCGTCCTGGCAATATGTTTGTGGCCGGTTTCCTTGGTTCGCCGAAGATGAATTTCCTGGCAGGCGAGGTGGTGTCGGTCCATGCGGATAGTGTCGAATTGAAGCTGCCTGGCGGCGCCATGGTGCGGGCGCAGGTTGATGGCAGCGCATTGGCTTCCGGTTCGGCTGCGACTTTGGGGATTCGCGCGGAACATATCGGCTTGGACGAGGCGGGAGCATCGAATTCGGTGCCTGCAAGGGTCGGCCATGTCGAGCATCTGGGCGATGTCAGCATCGTCTACGCGCAGATCGAGGGTATGAACGAAATGCTGGCGCTGAAACAGGGCGGTGGCGCGACGCATAAGGCCGGCGATGCGATTGCCGTATATTTGCCGGCTGAGCATTGCCATGTATTCGACCACATCGGAAAAGCCTGCCCAAAGAAGTAGACTGGAACGCAATCCAGCCTTGTGTCATCATTGACGGTAACGCTGGATCTGGCCTCGCATATGAATAGCTCGCCGACTTTTCTTCAAATAACTTTGTCAACTCCGTCAGGAGGACGGCACTCATGTCATATCTGACTTACGAAGCTTATCTCGACGAGGTAACGACACTCCTCACCGAGCTTTACGATCTCGAGGACACGGCAGCCATCAAGCTTGTGGTCGATGCGCAGGAAGACGAATTCTTCACCCTGCATGACGAGCATGCCGAAATGCGTACCCTCGAGCGGGCAAAGGAGGACGCGACAACGCTATTCGAGGCCAGGGAAAACCGGTTGCAAACCCAGAAAAAGCAGCAGCAACGGTCGCATAAAAGGAAAAGGTAGGTTGTGCCGGGCCGCGCAGGGCGAGCGCAGCGAAGCCGACAAGCCTACGCCTTCATGAATGCAGCCGGAGTTTGCGCAACTACCGAGGGCGGGCTTCACTTGCGCAGAGCCAACCCGCCCGTCATTTCATCTGCTCGATCAAGCGCAACAAACCCTTCAAAGCCAGCACCACGGTCTGCTGCCGCACCGCTTGCCGGTCGCCGGTAAACACGTGCCGCTCGGTGTGCGTGTGGTCTCCCTTGGCCCAGCCGAAGCAGACCGTGCCGACCGGCTTGCCCGGTACTGCGCCTCCGGGGCCGGCTATGCCGGTGGTGGACAGGCTGACGTGCGCATTGCTGTTGGCCAGTGCGCCGATGGCCATGGCTTCGGCGATTTCCTCGCTGACTGCACCGTGCTGGGCCAGCAAGGCGGCCGGCACTTCAAGCATTTCGGTCTTGGACGCGTTAGAGTAGGTGATGAAGCCGCAATCGAACCATTCCGACGAGCCGGCGATATCGGTAATGGCCTGGGCCACGCCGCCGCCGGTACAGGATTCCGCGGTGGCCAGCAGAAGGCCGCGTTCTTTCAGGGCTTGTCCGACTAGGGTGGACAATTCGCGCAGGTCTTCCATGGCTGTCTCCTGATGTCTCGTTAGGGACAGTATAAGGAATCCTGCGCCGCTTGGGTGAGGTGCGGCGGATTTGCTACATGGCACGCCACAAGGCAAACACCAGCAGCGTATAAAACGCCGCCACGATGTCATCCCACATGACGCCGAAGCCGCCCTTGAAACGCTTGTCGAAATAACCGATCGGCGGCGGCTTGACCATGTCGAACACGCGGAACCAGAGGAAGGCCCAACACTGGGTTTGCCAACCGGCCGGCATCAGCAGCACCAGCACGAGCCAGAAGGCGATGATCTCATCCCATACCATACTGCCATGGTCCGGGGCGCCGAGGTCGCGCCCGGTCTTGGCGCAGGCGGCCACGCCGATAACGAAGCCGACGGCGATGATGATGAGCCAGTTCAGCGGGGTGAACAGCGAGGGCCAGGCGGCGGTGAAAGCGTCGTAGCACAGCCAGGCGAACAGCGTTCCTGCCGTTCCCGGCATGATGGGCGAGAGGCCGCTGCCGAAACCCTGGGCCAGGATGCGGGCCGGGTGGGCCAGCATAAAGCGCGGCGATGGCTTGCCGGCGGGGGCATGTCGGCCGGATTCGAGTGTAGTCATGAAGAGCGAAAATGGTCGAAGGAAGTTGCTGCCACGGTTAGCGGTCGGCCGTCGCGGTCGGTCAGGCGCAAGCCCGGTTCGGCGCTGATCTTGCCTACGCGTGTGACGGCGACACCCGCGGCGGCACCCACGGCAAGCACGTCGGCGCGTTTGTCTTGCGGCGCAGTGAAGCAGAGTTCATAGTCGTCGCCGCCGGCCAGTGCGAAGCGGCGGCGCAAGTCTTGCTCGCGCTGCGCCAGCATGGGGCCGGCGGGCAGAGCGTCGACGTCGATGCTGGCGCCGACATTCGAGCGATCAAGGATGTGCTGCAGGTCGCCGCGCAAGCCGTCGGAAATGTCGATCGCGGCATGCGCAATGCCGCGCAGCCTGGTGCCCAGTTCCACGCGCGGCGTGGGCTGGTGCATGCGCACGGCGGCAAGGCCCAGCGTGGTGCTGTCGAGTTCGATTTCGCCGAGATAGCCCGCCAATGCCAGCCGCGCATCGCCCAGCGTGCCGGAAATCCAGATGTCGTCGCCCACTCGCGCGCGGTCGCGCCGCAGTGCATCGTGCGCCGGCACTTCGCCGAACACAGTGATGCAGATGTTCAAGGGGCCCTTGGTCGTGTCGCCGCCGATCAATTCGCAATCGTGTTCGTCGGCCAATGCCAGCATGCCTTGCGAGAATGCCGCGAGCCAGGCTTCGTCCGCTTCGGGCAGGGCCAGCGCCAGCGTGAAGGCGAGCGGCTTGGCGCCCATTGCGGCGAGGTCGGAGAGATTGACGGCCAGGCATTTGTGCCCGAGCGAGCGCGGTTCGGCGCCGGCAAAGAAGTGCCGTCCCTCGACCAGCATGTCGGTCGAAACCGCCAATTGCATGCCGGGGCCCGGTGTCAGCAAGGCGCAATCGTCGCCTACGCCCAGAACCAACCGCTCGCTGCGGCGCACGGGGCGGGTGAAGTAGTCGGCGATCAACTGAAATTCGGAAAGCATGTTGTCATTGTACAGAAGGCGTAGAGATAAACCCTCCCGGTAGGGACATTGTCCGTTTGATAATCATCATCGAAACGGCATCTATCCATGCAAAAAATTTATCGCAGCCTGACAATTACGCATAAGTACGATTTTTACGCTCTGCTAAAATGAAGAGCTTTTGGACAACACAAGGCGGCACACATGGATTCCACATCAACAAAAAAAGAAGAACT
>DASVYZ010000620.1:0-5926 GCA_036391935.1 Burkholderiaceae bacterium
GCGAAAAAACCACACTTGGGGAATTTTTAATATGCTTTTGATAATTATGCTCGAGAAAAGGAAAAATACCACTCTGCCCGCCGCCTCGCGACAAGCCCGCAGATTAAGGCCTTCGCGAAATAAAAATATTGCATGCGGAAAGACCACTTCCCATATCCTGACGCCTTGCCGCTCCGCGGCCGGGAAGAATCCAGCCAAACCTGGCTCGAAGCCCCCGCAATCCATCCGGGGCGCCATCTGCAGTATCATTTTGCGTCCTCCCGCGCCATCCTCGAGCCTTTCCTCGAAGCTTATTGGCTATCATGGGAGCAGTTTCCTAATCCACCAAGCGCATGCCAGCCAAGAAAAACAACACTATCGAGAAAAGCGAATCGGGCATGACCATGGAAGACCTGGCGGCGATTGCCGGGGTCTCGGCCATCACGGTCTCGCGCGCGTTGCGCAACAGCCCCCTGGTGACGGAAAAAACGCGCGCCAAGATCCGTGAAGTCGCGGAACAGCATGGCTACCGCCTGAACATCAGCGCGCGCAACCTGCGCCTGCGCCGCAGCTACTCGGTGGCGGTGGTGGTGGAGATGACCCCGGCCAAGAACCGCCCCATGTCGGACGCCTATCCGCTCGACCTCCTGGGCGGCATCACGCAGGAGTTGACCACGGCCGGCTATAGCGTGCTGCTGACTTCCAAACAGTTGATCGATACCGCACCGGTGCAGGCTGCCGACGGCATGATTCTGCTGGGCCAGGGCCCGCACGGCGAAGCGGTGCAAGCCTTGCAGCGCACCGGCTTGCCCCTGGTGGTGTGGGGCGCGCCCGATGCGCAACACCCCTGCATCCTGGTCGGCAGCGACAATCGGGCCGGCGGGGCCAGCGTGGCGCAGCATTTCATCGCGCAGGGACGCAAGAACCTGGTTTTTCTCGGCGACACCGACCACGCCGAAGTGCATGAGCGTTTTTCCGGCTTCACCGAAGCGCTCGGCGAACTCGGCAGGACCGTGCGCCACCTGACGCCGCAAGCCTTCACCTTCGAGGCGGGCTACGATTGCGTGGCGAACCTGATGCGCGAGCACGGCAAGAGCGTGGACGGCATCTTCGCCGCCAGCGACTTGCTGGCCATGGGTGCGATCCGCGCGCTCGACGGCAATGCGGTCGCCGTGCCGCAACAGGTGTCGGTGGTGGGCTACGACGACACACCGGCCGCCGCGACCTTCGTGCCGCCCCTGACCACGGTGCACCAATACCTGCGCGACGGCGGCGTGATCCTGGCGCGCAAGATACTGGGCTTGATCGAGGGGGAAACCGTCGCGTCCGAGACGCTCGGCACCACCCTCGTGGTACGGCAGACTTAGCGGCCGGTCTCCGCCTGCGCCTTGGCGATCTCGGTCAGGGCGAACAGGCGCGCCCCGCGCATCCACGCCAGCGTCGCCGCCGCCATCTGCGTCAGCGCCAGGCCGATGAGGAAGCCGGGCAGGCTCACATGCGGCACATTGATGCGCAGCCAGCCGAACGCGGCAAACACGATCACGCCGGCCACGGTCAAACCGATGTAGGAACCCAGCGTCGCCCGCGGGCGCTTGACGATGGACTTGCAGCCGCGCCACCAGGCTCTCCATGCCGAGCGCTTGCGCGTCGAGATCGCAAATTGCGCGCGGCCCGCATCGACGCTGGCCAGCGCCAAGACCATGAGCAAGGCCAACACGACATTGGCCAGCAGGCTCACGTGTTCGGCGGAAGATTGCAGGATCGCGTGCTGGGCATACTTGTCGGCGGCATCCGATACGGCCGACCCGATCTTCATGGCTGCGGCGAGCGGCAGCAGCGAAACGATCATCATGCGCAGCATGCGCCAATATTCGGCCAGGCCGCCATGGATCAAGGCGGCGAAACCAAGCGCCTGGGCCGAGCGTGCGGCGGTAACGACCATGCCGTTCAGGAACGGCATGGCCAACAGGCCGAACGATGCGGCCAGCATGCCGATGGGCTTCAAGCCGCCGCCGTATGTCGCCGCGAGCATCAAGTCGCTGGCGGCATTCAAGCGCATGTGCCGGGCGATGTCGGCCGCTTGCAAGCTATGGTCGAGCTGGTCGGCGAAAATCCGCCATAACGGCACAGTCAGCATGGCGGTGGGAACCAGCAGCACGACAATCCACAACAGCAGCAAGCGCCATTGCAGGGCGCGCCGGCCCGCGGCGGCCATGCCCGATGAAGGCTTCGAGTTGGAGGTCATGGTAGTCATAGCGTGGCAATCGCGGAAAAGGTCAGTTGGATGAGGGACTCGATCTCCGACGTCCAGCGGCGCGACGCGCTGCGGTCGGCCTCGATGGTGCGGCTGTCGTCGAGCTTGTTCATGTCGAGATAGTGCAGGCCGTTCGGATCGAGCTGGGCCGATACGGCCTTGACCGGCTTGACCCAGATGTAGCGCGCCCAGCGCTTGTCGTCGTTCCAGGTCACGGTCTCGCTGCTGCCGTCGGCGAACTTGACCACCAGCGTCTGCGGCACGGCCAGGCCATCGCGCCGCAATACCACCGTGGTGCGGAACGGGAACGGTCCTGTGCCTTCCTTGGCGTTGGGATTCTTTTCTTCCCAGGCCTTGCGCAGGTCATCCTCGGCCTTCTCGGCCTGCTCCTGCGTCACTTCGGTCCACTTGCCGGCCACCAGCTTGGTGCCGGGCAGAGGCAGCTCTTCCTCGCTGGTGAAGTCCTTGATCTTGTCGTCCACCTTTTGCGTAGTGTAGACCTGTTGCGCGAAAGCCCTGGCCACCACGTCGGGTTTGCCCGACACTTCGGCCAGCACGGCTTGCAGGTCGGCGATGCCCGGGTGGCGGAACTTCCAGGTTGCGTAATATTGCTTGAAGGCGCGCTCCATGGTCGGACGGCCTATGGTTTCCTCCAGGTCGTGCATCGTGGTCGCGGTACGGAAGTAGACCGAACCGTAGCTGGAACTCGAATAGCGGTTCCACGAGTTTTCTCCGGTTTCGTCGCCCGGTGCGTGGTTTTCCGCAGCGGTGCGCTCGACTTCGAACGGCTCGGCCGTGAAGTCGAGGCCCAGCTTGTTGTAAGGCCTGGGGATCAAGTGGATCTTATAATCTTCCGAGCGCAGCATGTGGTGATCCCAATAGTCGTTCAAGCCTTCGTCGAGCATGGGCTCTTCGAACTCATTGGAGGCCAGGATGCCGTAGAAATAGCCGTGGCCGAATTCGTGGATATTGACGAAGTCGACCATGAATTGATCGAGGCTGGTCGAATCGATCTTGTCGAATCCCTCGGCCGTGAAGAAGGTCGGGTATTCCATGCCGCCGGCTTCCCCGGCGTTATAGGGCGGGATGACGACGGTCACGGTTTTGTACGGATACGGCCCGAGCGTTTTGGAAAAATAAGCCAGCGCATCTTGCGTGGCTTTCAGCGAAGGCGCGGCGCTCGCCTCGTACTCGGGCGGATACAGCACCTTGATCTTGACGGTGGGGCCGCCTTCACCCGTGTAAGTGCCTTCGAGCGGCTTGGCAGTGCGGTTGTCGGCGGTCCAGGCGAAATCATGCACGTCGCCTTGCACATAGTGATAGGTGACGTTGTCGCCCGACTCGGCGGGCGCCCCCTGCTCTTCACCGGTGGCGCCGACGGTATACCCCTTGGGCACGGTCATCTTCACGTCGAAGTTGCCGAAATCGGCATAGAACTCGGAGAAGGCATGGTACTCATGCGCATTCCAGCGCACTTCGGTCGCGCCGCGCTCGCCGGGCAGTTCCAGCACGGCGATCTTGGGATACCACTGCCCCACCAGATGGAAAGTGCCGAAGTAGCCGGAGCGCGCCACGACGCGCGGCAACTGGTCGTGGAAAGCGATATCGAGATCGGTCGAGGCGCCGGGCGCCACCGGCTTGGGCAAATCGAAACGCACCACGGTGTGATCCGTCTCCGGCCCGCCGTCGGGATGGACATAGGTCCACTTCACGTCGGCGCCGCCCTGGGCCACCTTGCCCAGTTCGATATGCCCCCATTCGCCGTCCTTGTTGTGCAGGTCGCTGCGGAACTCGAACTTGTCGTAGCGGTGTTCCTGGAACATGGTGCTACCCGGGCCCTCGAAGGCATTCAGGTACATGTGCAGGTAGACCGAGCGCACTTCCTTGTCGCTGCGGTTGCGCCACGTCAGTTTTTCCTGACCGTCGACGGTATGTTTCTCCGGGTCCAGCGTGGCGGCGATGTCGTAGTTTACGACGCGGTCCGACAGCGTGGGCTCCTTGCCGGTGCGCGGGCCGCCCCAGGCGTCTGGCGCGGAAGGCACGGTAACGGCGCGCGCCATGCGGCCGACGACGGGAATGCCGTCAAGGCTGGGGGACGTCTTTTCCGTGGATGCGTCGGGCGCCGCTGCGCCGGATGCGGAAGCCGGCGCGGGCCCCTCCCCGGCCGCATGCAGCGCAAAACCGGCCGCCAACAGCGACGCAATGCCCAACCCCTTCAGACTTGCTGAAATCAATGACATTGTCTCTTACTCCGATGTGATTATTTTCCGGCGATCCGATAGCCGAGACCGCCAACATCTTACTCCGGTGACCGGGTAGATCGCCGCATGGTACTTTACGCGAGCAAGGGGGGCAGCCCCAAGGCCGTTGCGACGAACGGCGCTTTTCCGGTCATGAATTGCCGTATCGGCAGCCGGCTGGTATATTTTCCTCAGGCAAATTCCGCCTGATTCGCGTTCTGCCTCAACATGGCGGCCAGATATTGCGCATGGGAGGGCATGGCCTCGACACAGGCGCGCACCACGCGCCGCATATCGTCCAGCACCTCCGCGGTCTCCGCGACGCTGCGCTGCCCGGCCAGCGGATGGCAGCGTTCGGGCTGTACGCCCTGGCCCAGCAGCACTTGCAGCCAATTCTCTTCGGAAAACAACTCGTTGTTTTCGCGTATCAGGCGGCCGTGGCTCTTGAACAGCGCGACCCGCTCGCGCAAAGAGTCGGGCACGCTCATTTCTCGGCAATGATCCCAGAACGGCGAATCGCTGCGCGTGGTCTGCTTGTAATGCAGGATCAGGAAGTCGCGGATGCGTTCGTACTCGAAGTCGGCCTGCCGGTTGTAGGCGTCGATATCGGCCTGGGCGAAAGCCTTGTCGGGGAAATATTCGACCAGGCGCGCAATGGCGCTTTGCACCATGTGGATGCTGGTCGACTCGAGCGGTTCGAGAAAGCCGCCCGACAGGCCGATGGCCACGCAATTCTTCAGCCACATCTTCTTGCGCTTGCCGCTGCAGAACTTGATCAGGCGCGTCTCGGCCAGGGCTTCGCCATCGACATGCGCGCGCAATACCGCCTCGGCCTCGTCTTCACTGGTGAAGCGGCTGGAAAACACATGGCCGTTGCCCACCCGGTGCTGCAGGGGAATGCGCCATTGCCAGCCCGCCTTGCGCGCGCTCGCACGCGTGAACGGGGTCAAGGGCCCGCTCGATGCCGTGGGCATGGCCAGCGCGCGGTCGCATGGCAGCCAATGACTCCAATCCTCGAACCCTGCATGCAAGACTTTCTCGATCAAAAGGCCGGCGAGGCCGGAACAATCAATGAACAGATCGCCGGCCACGCGTTGTCCGCCCTCGAGCAGCACCGATTCGATGAAGCCGTCGCCGCCGCGCAAGGCGGTATCGACGATGCGGCCTTCGATGCGCGTGACGCCGTTCGCCTCGGCGATGCCGCGCAGGAAGGCGGCATAGAGTCCGGCGTCGAAATGGAACGCATGGCGGATGTCGGACAGCGGTGAATTCGGCACGTCGGTACGCGCGCGCACGAACTTTCCGGCGCGCATTGCCATATTGTTGATCGAGTATTCGGCAATGTCGCCGCAGTCTTCGCCCGCCCGACGCATCCCGAGCCAATACTGGTGGAAGCGGGTGAAAGGCTGTTCGCGTCCGACGCGGGAAAAGCCGTGGTAATAGCATTCGCCAA